>NZ_JBRRBO010000008.1:0-130554 GCF_056756175.1 Stenotrophomonas sp. STEN240
GGCCTTTGCTTCGGCCTTTGCTTCGGCCTTTGCTTCGGCCTTTGCTTCGGCCTTTGCTTCGGCCTTTGCTTCGGCCTTTGCTTCGGCCTTTGCTTCGGCCTTTGCTTCGGCCTTTGCTTCGGCTGTCCCCTCTCCCGCATGCGGGAGAGGGGTAGGGGTGAGGGGAGCTTTTGCTTCTGCGGTTAATGCCCGCTACAGCAGCTGCATCAGCCTAACAATCAGCCTTCCGCAGCAACCCCCTGCTCCACCGGCGGCAAGCCGCGTGCACGCCGCGTCAACCGCGCGGTACCGGTGCGCAGATCATCCAGCAGTGCGTAGATGGTCGGCAGGAACAGCAGGCTGACCACCGTCGAGAACGCCAGACCACCAGCAATTGCGCGTGCCATCGGGTAGTACGGCGGCATGCCATCGGCCGTGGTCGTGTTCAAGGCAATCGGCACCATCGCCAGGATCGCCGTACCCATCGTCATCATGATCGGGCGCAGACGCTCGCGGCTGCCTTCGATCAACGCCTCCGTGCGCGATACCCCGCGCCGCCGCAGGTTGTTGATGTGCTCGATCATCACGATGCCGTTGTTCACCACCACGCCCATCAGCACCAGGATGCCGATCACCGCCATGATGTTCATCTCGGTACCGGTCAGCCAGAACAGCCAGTACACGCCATAGATCGAGAACAACACGCAGGACATGATCGCCGCCGGGAACAACAACGACTCAAACACCGCGGCCATGATCACCACCATCAGGATCAATGCGATGAAGATCGCACTCACCATCTGATCCATGCCGTCGAAGTTGATGTTGAAACCGGCACCGTTGAACGTATAGCCATAGCCCGGCGGGAACTGCACGCGGTCCAGGGTCTCTTCGACGGATTTGCGTGCCTGGTCCATCGGCACGTCCTTGGCCAGGCCGGCCTCGATGCGCAGCATGGTCTGCCGGTTCAGGCGTTGGATGGAGTTGGCCGCCGGATTGACGTTGACATCGACCATCGCCAGCAGCGGGATCTCCTTGCCATTGGAGCTGCGCACCATGAACGAGGACAAATCCTCGATGCTGTAGTTCTCCGAGCCCGAGAAGCGCACGTTGACCGGAATCTCGACGTCATCTCGGTGGAAGTCACGCAGCGACGAACCACGCAGTGCCATGCCCACGAACTGCGCCACCTGCTGGGCACTGAAGCCATAGGACGCAGCACGCTCACGGTTGACCCGCACCGCAAGCTCGGCATTGGCATCGCCTACGTCCACGCGTACATCGCGCAGCTTGGGGTTGCGCGCCAGGATCGGCACGACGTCGTCTGCGAGCTCGCGCAGGGTCTGGCTTGAATCACCGACCAGGCTGAAACGCAGCCCTCCCCCTTCACTGCCCATGCCACCGGGCCAACCAATACCGATCTTGGCGCGCGCCGACTGCGGCAGCCCCTTGCGCACTTCCTCCTCAATCTTCTTGCTCTGCTCGCGGTCGTCTACGCTCAGGTACAGGCGCGTCTGTGCCCAACCCTGCTCGGCGAAGCGGCTGTAGACGCGTTTGATCTTGAACTGCTCGCGGTTGGCGTTGACGAAGGCCTCGACACGCTGCACTTCCTTGCCCATCTCTTCCTTGGAATAGGAACCCTTCCACTGGTAGAAGATGTTGATCTCATCCGGATCGTTGTCATCACCACCGCCGGTGGTATGGGTCATCGGCCACACGCTGAGCACCGACACCAACACGATGCCTGCCACGCTCCAGCCACGATTCTGCAAGGTCCAGCGCAATACCCGCGCATAGCGCGCCTGCAGGCGGCTGATGAAAGGCGACTTCAATGCCGGCGGGGTTTTCATCCGCGCCGACAGCATCGGAATCAAGCTCACTGCCACCAGCCACGAGGCCAGCAACGAGAACGAAATGGTCAGCGCCAGCTGGGTCAGGTAGATGGTGATGATGTTCTTCTCGCCGAACATCATCGGCAGGAACACCACGCAGTGGCACAAGGTACCGGCCGACAAAGCGATCGCCACATGGCGGGTACCGATGATGGATGCCATCTCCGGTTTGCCAGGGTATTTCTCGCGCTCCTGGTAGATGCTTTCCACCACCACCACGGCGTTGTCGACCAGCATGCCTACCGCCAGCAGCAAACCCATCATCGAGATGATGTTCAGGCTGATGCCGGTGAAGTACATGAAGCCCAAGGTCATGATGAAGCAGATCGGGATTGCCATCGACACCATCAGCGTTGATGGCCAATGGCGCAGGAAGGCGTACAGCACGATCACCGACAACAACAGACCAATCGCGCCGGCCTCGGCCAGGGCCAGCAGCGAACTGGTGACTGCCTTGCCGGAATCCCATGCAATTTCAATGTCGACACCGCGCAGGGCCGGATCCTCGCCCAGCAACGCGACTTCCTTGGTCACAGCGCGCGACAGGTCCACCAGGTTCGCCGAGCGCTCCTTGTAGATGTCCACGCCCACGCTGGGTTTGCCTTCCATGCGCCGCACATAGCTCATGCGCTGCGGCTGCAGGCTGACCTCGGCAATATCGGACAGGCGGGTGCCGCGGTTGTTGACCGGCAGGTCACGCAGCTCCTGCACCTCCAGCAGCTCGCCCTTGGGCTGCACACGCAGGCGCCGCCCATCCTCGGTGATCTGCCCGGCTGACACGGCGAAGTTGGCCGCCTGCAGCTTCTGCACAAGATCATTCAGCGCAACCCCGTGCGCGCTGATGCGATCCTTGTCCAGGGCAATCAGCACTTCCTGCTTGGCTACGCCCTCCACTTCCACCCGGGCCACACCCGGCAGCCGTTCCAGCCGCTGCTTGATGGCGCGCTCGATCATGTCAGCGCGCGCGGTGAGGTCCTCGGCACTGTTCAAGCGCAGGCTGATCGCTTCCTGGTCGCTGGTGCTCCAGCGCTGCACGTAATAGCGGCGGAAGTCGTCCGGCAATTCATCGCGCACCGCATCGATGCGCTCACGCGCTTCGGATGCGGCCATCGCGATGTCACGGTTCCAATCGCTGAATTCGACCTGGATCTGGCCGCCCTCGGCGTTGGCGCGCGAGTTCATCGTCTTGATGCCGGGCATCGTCGCGATGGCTTCTTCCACCGGTCGCAACAGGTTGCGTTCCACTTCTTCCGGAGTGGAGCCCGGGTATGGCAGGGCGATGAAGAAGAACGGGATCGAGGCTTCCGGTTCCGACTCCAGCGGTAGTTTGAACGCGGCAATCAGGCCGATCACCACCATCGACACGAACAGCATGATGGTGGTGACGGGGCGGCGGATGGAGAGTTCGGTGATATTCATCCGATCAGTCCTTGATGCCGCCGATGGGGTCCTGCTCATGGCTCAGCACCTGCTCGGCCTGGGCCATCGCCTGGCGCGCACGACGGCCACGCTCGGCGTAGTACTCATCCGGCTTGCGGTCCAGCAGGTCGTATACCACCGGGATCACCAGCAGGGTCAGCATGGTCGAGACCAGCAGGCCACCGATCACGGTGATCGCCATCGGCGAGCGCACCTCGGCACCTTCGCCGAAGGCCAGGGCCAGCGGCAGGAAGCCGAACACCGCGCACAAGGTGGTCATCATGATTGGACGCAGACGCGAACGCGCGCCCTCCACCAACGCCTCACGCTTGGGCACACCTTCCTCGCGCAGCTGGTTGACCTTGTCGATCAGGATGATGGCGTTCTTCACCACCAGGCCGACCAAGAGAATCAAACCGATGAACACCACCACCGATACCGGCGATCGTGCCAGCAGCAGGGCCGCCACTGCGCCAACCAACGCCAGCGGGATGGTGAACAGGATGACGAAGGGATGCAGCAGCGATTCGAACTGCGATGCCATCACCAGGTAGACCAGGAACACCGCCAGCGCAAAGGCGAACAGCAGCGAGCGGATAGATTCACCCAGCTCCTGGCCCTGGCCACCGATATGCATGCCCACGTCGGTGCCCAACGGGTTCTTGGCAACCATGTCCTGCACTTCGGTGATGGCCTTGCCCAGGTCGATGTCGCGCAGGTTGGCCGAAACAATCGCCACACGGCGCTGATCGGCGCGGTGGATTTCGCTCGGGCCGGTGGTGGCGATGACATCGGCCACCGAAGCCAGCTCGATCGCCTTGGCACCGGTCGGGTTGACGATCAGGCGGCGGATATCGTCCACCGAAGAACGCTCCGATTCCTGCACCCGCACCAGCACGTCAATCTTGCGATCACGGAAGCTGTAGCGGGTGGCCACATTACCCTTGACCTTGTTGACCACCGCATCGGCGATCTGCCGCGTGGTCAGGCCCAGCGCCGCAGCGCGGTCCTGGTCGAACACCACCTGGATTTCCGGGAAGCCCTGCTCCACCGTCGACTTGACGTCGGCATAGTGCGGACTTTCGCGCAGCATGCCGGCCAGGCGATTGCCGGCCACGCGGATGTCGTCGAGGTTGTTGCCCTCGATTTCAATTTCCAGCGGCGGCGACAGCGCGAACAGTTCCGGGCGGGCGAAGTCCACCTGCGCCGACGGCCAGGCCTTCATGGTCTCGCGCAGCTTCTCGGTCAGTTCCGGCTCGCGCTTGGTGTCGCTCATCACCACCGACAGCTTGCCGATGTTCTCACCGCTCTCGGTCGGGCTGGCATCCAGCCGCGTACCGGTACCGGACACGCCGTACAGCAGGCGCACGCCTTCTTCATCTGCGTGCTTGCGCTGCACTTCGCGCACCAGCGCATCGGTCTGCGCCAGCGGCGTACCCGGCGGCAACTTGGCGGTCATTTCAAAGCGGTCCTGGGCCAGCTGCGGCAGCAGGTCCACACCCAGCAACGGCAGCGCCGCCAAGGTCAGGCCAAAGGCCAGGGTCGCGAAACCCAGAATTGGCCACGGGCGCTTCAATGCTGCCGGCAGCGCGCGCAGATAGCCGGCTTCCGCGCGGCCATACGGTGCCATCGCCAGGTCGCTGGCCTTGCGCATCACCGGGCCAACCACCGCAGCTATGCCACGGAAGATCCGCACCACGCTCCAGGCCAGGAAATAGAAGCCGTAGCGGAACATCGCGCCAATGCCACGGCCTGCGTAGGCCGCCGGCTTCTTCCAACGGCTCTGCGGACGCCACGGCTCGCGCGGGTCTTCTGCCGGGAACTCCAACGGCGGGCGTCCTTTCAAGGCGCTCAGCATCGGGATCAAGGTCATCGACACCACCAACGACACGGCGATGGCGATCGACACCGTCAGTGCCTGGTCACGGAACAGCTGGCCGGCGATGCCTTCGACGAACACCAGCGGCAGGAACACCGCGATGGTCGTCAGCGTGGAGGCAACCACCGCCATGAACACTTCGCGGGTGCCCTTGATCGCCGCTTCCAGAATGCCCATGCCGCGCTCACGCGCTTTGGCGATGGACTCCAGCACCACGATCGAGTCATCCACCACCAGGCCGGTGGCCAAAGCCAGGCCGCCCAGCGACATCACGTTCAAGCTCAAGCCGAGCTGGCCCATGAAGAAGAACGTGGCGATGATCGAGATCGGCAGCGACAGCGAGATCACGAAGGTGCTCCAGCCATCGCGCAGGAACAGGAAGATGATCAGCACCGACAGCAGGCCGCCGATCACCGCATCGATCTTGACGTCCTTGATGGCGTGGCGGATGAAGACCGACTGGTCTTCCACCATCGTCATCTCGATGTCCTTGGGCATTTCCTTGCGGATCGTTTCGAGCTTGGCTTCCAGCGCATCGGCGGTGGAAACGGTATTGGCATCGCCTTCCTTGTAGACGGCGAGCTCGACCGCTTCATGGCCGCCAGCACGGATCACCGCCTCGCGTTCCTTGTAGCCCTGGCGGACCTCGGCCACGTCTTTCAGGCGCACGCTGGGCGCGCTGCTGCTGCCATCGCTGCGCATTGCCGCGATCACGTTCGGATCGCTGCTGCCAAGGATGGCCGACATCAGCTGACGGTTTTCACCGGCCGAGCTGGCAGTACTGGAGCCGCTGACCGTGGTCAGCAGCATCTCGCGCATCTGTTCAACGGTGGCGAACTGGTTGACGGTACGTACCAGGTAACGCTGCGAACCTTCTTCCAGACGACCGCCGGACAGATTCACGTTCTCCTGCTGCAGACGCTGGATCACCGTGTCCAGCGACAGACCGAGCGCGGCCAGCTTGCGCTGGTCGATATCGACCTGGATTTCATCTTCCAGGCCACCGCCGACCTTGACCGCAGCCACGCCGGTAACCGGCTCAAGCTTGCGCTTGAGGTCTTCGTCCGCATAACGGCGCAGCTCCATCAGGCGCCGTACCGCGTCGGCCTCGTTGCCGGCCTCCTGCTTGGACGACAGCGCCAGCCGCATGATCGGCTGGGTCGACGGATTGAAGCGCAGCAGCACCGGCGGCTTGGCCTCCAGCGGCAACTGCAGCGTCTCCATCTTGTCGCGCACGTCCAGCCCGGCCTGCTGCATGTCCGTGCCCCAGGCGAACTCCAGCACCACGTCGCTCTGGCCGGTACGGGAAATCGATTTCAGCTTGCGCAGGCCCTTGACGATGCCCAGCGCTTCTTCGGCCGGTTGCGAAATCAGGGTTTCCACCTCGGCCGGCGCCGCACCTTCGTAATCGGTACGCACGGTCAGGGTGGGATAACTCAGGTCCGGCAGCAGTTCGACCTTCAAGCTCGACAGCGAGATCAGGCCGAACAACACCAGGGTCAGCGTCATCATCGCGATGGTGACGCGGCGGCGGGTGGCGAATTCGATCAGGTCGAAGCCACCGCCGGAAGCCGACGGTCCGTGGTCACTCATTGTTTGGACGCCTGTGCAGCTGCCGGCGCCTTGGCTGCCACCGTCTTGTCCTTGTCCTTGCCAATCACCTGCACGGCACTGCCTTCGCGCAGTGCAGCCTTGCCGGCGATGACCACTTCATCGCCCTGCTGCAGGCCATTGCGCACTTCGATCCAACCGGCATCGTCGTAACCCAGTGCCAGCTCGGTGCGCATCGCCTTGCCATCGCGGACCACGTATACCGCCGGCTTGCCGCCGTCTTCCAACAGTGCGGTACGCGGCACCACCAGCGCATCGGCGCGCTGGTCGTAGTTGATGCTCAGGCGGCCGAACATGCCGGCCTGCAGTGCGTCTTCGCCGGTAAAGGTGGTCACCACGCGGAAGGTGCCGGTGCCGTTGTCCACCACCGGGGCAACACGGTCCACGGTGCCGGTGAAGGGTTTGCCCGGCAATGCATCGACCTGCAGCGACACCGCCTGGCCCGGCTTGAGCTTGGCGATTTCGCGCTCGGGCACATTGAGCGTGGCCTCGAGCTGGCCGCTGTCGACGATGCGGATGATCGGCGAGTTGATCTGCACGAAGTTGCCCGGCTTGATGTCACGCGAAGCGATCACACCGGAGATCGGGGCGACCACCGTGGTGTAGGACAACTCCAGCGTCGCCATCCGGTACATCGCCCGCGCGTTTTCCAGGTCGTAGCGCAGCTGATCCACATCGGCAGCGCTGACCAGCTGCTGCTGCACCAGCTTCTCGGCACGGTGGTAGCTATTTTCCAGCTTGCGCATCTGCGCCTCGCTCTGCGCGACGCTCAACCGCGCGCGGTCCGGGTCCAGGCGCACCAGCGGCTGCCCGGCGCGTACCATCTGGCCTTCCTCGACCAGCACGGCCAGCGCCACACCCGAGGTCTTGGCGACCACCTGCGACTCGGCACGGGGTTCCAATGCGGCAGTGCCTGCGTAACTGGCGGCGATACCTCGGCGCTCGGCCTTGGCCACTTCCACCGGCACCGCGTCGCTGGCCTTCTGCTCATCCGGGGTCTTTGCCTTGGCCTCCTCGCCTCCGGCCTTGCAGCCTCCCAGCAACAACGAGGTGGTGATCAGAAGTGCAGCAGCGCAGCTTCCGGTGCGGGCGTGCAGAGTGAAAAGTCGCGACATCGTCTTGTCCCTGGGGATGCGTAGGCAGGTGTTGTAGCAAAGTATTGCACCACCCCACGCCCACACCATGCCCCGAAAGTCATGGGTACCACCTGTTTGACCTCGGTTATCGCATTGCAGCATCCAGTTGCCTGTTCCGAACGGGTAAATACGCGGGCTATACTCGGCGCGTTCCGTATCCCACGGCGGAACCCCAGACCCGCTCACCGGATAAGGAAACCATGCGCCCGCAGCCGCTCGCCGCTTGTTTCGCTCTGGCTTTTGCCCTGACCTTCGGGGCCGCCCAAGCTGATCCGCAGTCTGCTACACCCGCCGTCGCCCCCGCCCCTGCCCCCGTTGCCGCACCGGCAACCCCCAGCAGCGGCAATGCCACTACCGGTCGGACCCTGGCATATACCTGCCAGGGCTGCCACGGCATCACCGGCTACAAGAACGCCTACCCCAGCTACCGCGTGCCGAAGATCGGCGGGCAGTCGGCCCAGTACCTGACCCAGGCGCTGACCGAGTACCGCGAAGGCAAGCGCAAGCATCCAACGATGCAGGCGCAATCGATGAGTTTCAGCCCGCAGGACATCGCTGATCTCTCCGCCTATCTGTCCACCCTCAAATAAGCGCCGACCATGACGAAAGCCACGCACGCACTGCGTTTGTCCATCGCCCTGGTCGCCGCCATGGGTCTGGCTGCCTGTACACAGTCGGAGGTGGAGTCCAGCGACAAGTCTGCGGCCGACCCGGGCCACGCCAGCGGTGAACACGGATCCAGCTCGTCCGCCGGCCTGCCGGCGGGTCGTGTTGCTGCCGGCGAGCAGTTGGCCGCTGCCAAGGGCAAAGCGACCGGGCAAAGCTGCATCGACTGCCACGGCGCCGACGGCAACAACCCGATCGACCCGACCTATCCCAAGCTCGGCGGCCAATACGGCGACTACCTTGCCCACGCGCTGCAGGCCTACCGCGCCAGCACCCGCGACCACATGCTGATGACCCCGCAGGCGCAGAGCCTCAGCGACCAGGACATCGCAGACCTGGCCGCCTACTTCGGTTCGCGTCCCAGCCAGTTGCGCGACCTGCACGGCGTCGACTGACCGCAACTGTTGCAGCAGCACACTTGAACCAACAAAGCCGCCCTTGGGCGGCTTTGTTTTGATTGATCAGCTACCACGCGATGCGTCAGCCCTATTTGTAGGAGCGGCGTTAGCCGCGAAGCTGATATTGCCGAAACTCAAGCATATGTGGCATCTGATCCGGCATGTGCTTCGCGGCTTACGCCGCTCCTACAAAAGGCAACGCAACAACCGCGCACTGCAGACCCATCAACGGCTGCCGTTGTCTTCCTGCAGCTCTTTCTTGAACGGGATATCCGGCGGCGGCCGCGCCTCTGCCGGCTGCTCCTGCATGTTCGGGTTGGTCAGGCCGCAGCCGCCGCCGAATTGCAGCATCGACACCACGCAGGAAATCTTGCTGCTTGAGCCGGGGATGGGAATCTCCACGCTCTTGATGCCCTTGCGCACCCATTCGGCCAGCAACGATTCGTTGGGCGCCCAGTATTTGTCGAACGAGGTCGGCGTGTAGTCATACGGCGGCCGCTTGAGCCAGGTGCCGGACTCGGCGATGCGCTCCTTGCTCCAGGTATCGGCATCACCGCCGGGCGCACCGCGCTTGGCGGCGTCCTGCGCCTGACCTTCGTTGCCGCCCAGCCGTACGCTGCCATCGGCGTTGAACAGGCCGGTTCCCTTGTCAGCCTGCCCACCCGCACTGCCGGCCACCTGCCGCTGTGATGCGCCCCAATCATCACCACGCGTCGGCGCTGCCCAGCCGCCACTGCGATCCTGCGGTTTGGGGCCGGCGCCGGCGCTGGTTCCAGGACGCGGATTGGGAGTAGCGGCTGCAGCCCGCCCTGTACTGGCCGATGGACTGGCTGCGGCAGTTGCAGATGCGCTGCCCTGCGCCTTGTTCGCAGGTGCCTGTGCACTGGCCGCCGCAGCCGCGTTTGCCGATGCCGCCGGCTTGTCCACCACGCCCGGCACCGCACGCTCACGCACCGCCATGGCCGGTGTCTTCACCTGCACCTCGGTGCTACGGCTGGGCAACGCCGCCATCGCTACCGACTCCTGTGCTGCGGTTTCGATCTGGCGTTCGCGAACAGCCAGCTGCGGCGTGCGCAGTTGCACCTGCGCCTCACGTACACGCGGCTGCGCAAGCGCGGCCGGCTGCTGCTCGGCAGTTTCGACCTGACGCTCGCGCACCTGCACCTGGGGTTGGCGCAGTTGCACGGCAACCTCGGCAGCGGGACGCGCCGCCTGTGTCGGCTGCGGACGATCAACCGCCGTTTCAATCGTACGCTCACGCACCTGGGTTTCTCTGCCACGCAGTGTCGGCGCCACCACCGCTACCGGCGGCACCACGAAATCGGTGGTCGGCCGGTTGGTCTCGGTCACCTGCAAGGGCTGCTCGACCGGCGGTGCGGGTTGTGGGCTCGGTGACTCCACCGGCGTTGGCGCGGCGGCAACATCGGCGGAGGCGGCAGGCGCTGCCTGCTGTTCAACAGGCTGTTCAGCCGGGGCGGCCTGCGCCGCTGCTGCGGACGACGCCGCTGCCGACTGCGCTGCGGCGGCAGCCTGCGCCGCGACTGCAGCGGCGGCCGCAGAGCCGGCAGCGGGTGATCCACCGCCTTCGTCCTGCGCGGTACCGTCGCCAAGGAACTCGACCTGCACGCGCTCGCCTTCTTCGGCGTTCTGCTCAGGCACATTGCTGCGCACCAGCGCGACCCACAGCAACAGCAGTGCGAACAGCACATGCAGGGCAGCGCTGAAGAAACCGGCGAACCAACGCAGGCCACGCTGATCGCGCGGCGGCGGCTCGCCACCGTTCCAGAACAGCGACACGATGATCCACCACAGCGGCCGCGCGGCTGCAGGCGCGCTACGTGGACGCGGCGGGCGCGCTGCAATTGCTTCGCCCACATCGCCATCGACAAATGCCGACAAGCCTTTGGACATGCGCGTGCGCAGCCAGTTGCTCCAGCTGTACGGCATGCCGGTGCGGCGGTCGTGCAGGATGCTGGTCTGCCGGCGTGAGGCCAGCAGATTGATCAGCTCGGTAACCGATGTCACCGGCATGCGTGGTGGCGGCTCAGCCCGCGCCGTCGCGCGGAATATAGGGCGCCTGACCGGTTTCGTGGTCGGTGGCGTCACGCACGGCGGTAATGCCCGGCACCCGGCCCATCAAGGTTTTTTCGATCCCCTGCTTCAAGGTCACATCGGCCATGCCACAGCCATGGCAGCCACCGCCGAAACGCAGCAATACCACGCCATCAGCCGACACTTCCTGCACCGCGACACGGCCACCGTGCGAAGCCAGCTGCGGATTGATTTCGTTTTCAATCACCCAACGCACACGCTCGACGATGGACGCTGCGTCACCGGGCGCTTCGCCCTTGATCTTGGGTGCCTTGATGGTCAGCTGCTGGGTACCGGCAGCCTGGGTGACATAGTCGATCTCGGCACCGTCCAGCCACGCCACACTGGTAGCGGCCACATACAAGGTGAAGCCATCGCAATCCACGGCCCATTCGTCGCCCAGCAGCTCGGAGGGGTCGGCAAATTCAAGGCGCGCATCGGCGCTCGGGGTTCCCGGGTCCATCGCGCTCAGGCGCACGCCCATACCGGGCACGGCCTCGCGTTCGATCAACTTGCGGAAATGACGTTGGGCGGTATCTGAGATCTGGATCATGCGGGTATTCTAGCCGTGTCTTGGTCGCCACCGATGGGACAGTGATTCCAACGGCGGCACGGTTCAGTCACCTGTTTGATGGAGGTTTGCATGGCCCCTGATCTGATTCCCCTGCAACAAGCGCGTTGCAGCCCACGCCGGGGCAGCGAATACCGCCTCAGCCAAGCGCGGCTGGCCGAGTTGCTGCCGCAGATTCCAGGCTGGGAGCTGGCCGAAAATGGGCAGGCGCTCACGCGTACATTCCGCTTTGACAACTACCACGGCACCATGGCGTTCGTGAACGCGCTGGCCTGGATCGCCCATCGCGAAGACCACCACCCTGACCTGGGCGTGCACTACGACCGTGCCGTCGTGCGCTTTTCCACCCATGATGTGGGCGGCCTGAGCGAAAACGACTTCATCTGTGCCGCCAAGGCATCCGCACTAACGGAGCAATGACATGAAACTGCCTCTGCTGTTGGCCGCACTGGGCACCACCGCCGTGTTGAGCGCCTGCAACGGCGCCGATCAGCCGGACGCGCCGGTCATCGCCCCCACCGAAGTGGCCGCCGTGCAGACCCCGCCGCCGGACTACCCGGCCGAACTGGCCTGCACCGGCGTCGGCGGCAAGAGCGTGCTGCGCGTGGTGGTTGGCCCGCAGGGCACGCCCACCGATGTCTCGCTGGTGACCAGCAGCGGCAACAGCCAGCTGGACGATTCCGCCGCACGTCGCGTGCGCGAATGGAAGTTCAACCCGGCTACCCGCAACGGCCAGCCGGTGCCCACCACCATCCAGGTGCCGGTCAGCTTCAACCCGCCCGACCCCAAACCAAATGAATGTTTTGCCATTGAAGAGCGCGCACGCCGAGGCGGCTGAGCCGGCATCGGCCCCCGCGCATGCACGCTTTTTCCAGTGACAACCTCTGGCTGGCGTTCACCCTGACCTTCGCTGCCGGCCTGGCCACGGCCGTCGGCAGCCTGCTGGTGTTGTTCTCCAAACGCCCGAACCCGCGCCTGCTGGCGTTCGGGCTGGCCTTTGCCGGCGGCGCGATGGTCTACGTCTCGCTGTCGGAGATCCTGAACAAGTCGATCAGCTCCTTCGCCCAGGCCTATGGCGACCGCCTCGGCTATACCTACGGCACCCTGTGGTTCCTGGGCGGCGTGCTGCTGGTGGTGGTGATCGACCATCTGGTGCCCAACCCGCACGACAGCCTGGACAAACAGGACCCGGCCTTCCACGACCACAGCCACACCCAGATCCGCCGGGTCGGCCTGCTCAGCGCCATTGCCATCACCGCGCATAATTTCCCGGAGGGCCTGGCGACCTTCTTTGCCACCCTGGAAAGCCCCTCGGTCGGTCTGCCGCTGGCGTTTGCCATCGCCATCCACAACATCCCCGAAGGCATCGCCATCGCGGTGCCGGTGTATCTGGCCACAGGGCGAAAATCCTATGCCTTCGGCGCCAGCCTGCTGTCCGGCTTGGCCGAGCCGGTCGGCGCCGCCATCGGCTACTTCCTGCTGGCGGACGCCCTGTCCCCGGCCACCTTCGGCGCGGTGTTCGGCCTGATCGCCGGCATCATGGTGTTCCTGGCCCTGGACGAACTATTGCCAGCGGCCAAGCGCTACGCCCAAGGCCATGAGACCGTTTACGGGCTGGTGATCGGCATGGCCAGCATTGCGGTGAGCCTGGTGCTGTTCAAGTGGTAGAGACTCTGGAATCAGATTTTTTTGTGGGAGCGGCGTCAGCCGCGAAGCAGCCACATCATCAGATGACTTAGGTCTTTGGATCTTCGGGCAAGGCCGGCTTCGCGGCTCACGCCGCTCCCACAAAGACACCGAGGTCCGGCAATGGGGAACCGTCAGGCTGACGATCCCCCAATCCCGGCTTCAAATCCTCAAAGCTTGTTCATCGCATCCACCAGATCCGGTGGCAGCGGTGCATTCAATACATAAGGTGTCTTGCCACCATCCAGCGCGAACTCCAGCGAGGCCGCGTGCAGGAACAGGCGTTTCAGCCCGATCTGCTCACGAAAGCGCTTGTTGACTGCAGGATCGCCGTACTTGTCGTCACCGGCCACCGGATGACCGATATGCTGGGCATGCACGCGGATCTGATGGGTGCGGCCGGTTTCGATCCGGACTTCGCAGTAGGACTGGCCGCCGCGGCGCTCCAGCACTTTGAAATGACTCAGCGACGGCTTGCCTATCGCATTCACCTGCACATGGCGCTCGCCGCCCTGACGCAGGCCAACATGCAGCGGTGCGTCCACACTCATCACGCCGTCGGGCATGCGCCCGGCCAGCAGGGTCAGGTAACGCTTCTGGATGCCGCCGTGATCTTCACGCAGCAAGGCCTGCAGCTCGACCAGCGCCGAACGCTTCTTGGCGAGGATCAGCAGACCGGAGGTGTCCCGGTCCAGCCGATGTACCAGCTCCAGGTTCATGTTCGGCCGCAGCGCGCGCATGGTTTCAATCGCACCGTGGCTGATACCGCTGCCGCCATGGCTGGCGACGCCGGTCGGCTTGTTGATCACCAACAGCTTGGCGTCCTCGAAGACGATGGCCTCTTCCATACGCTGCAGGAAACTGCTAGGCGGCGGCGCCTTGTCTCCGATCTCATTGAGATTGACTGGCGGAATACGGATCTCTTCACCACCGTCCAGCTTGCGGTCGGCCTTGGCACGGCCGCCATTCACACGGACCTGGCCACTGCGGACCAACTTGTACACCAGGCTGCGTGGCGCGCCCTTGAGCTGGCCCAACAAAAAGTTGTCCAGCCGTTGTCCTGCCCGGTCTTCGGGCACTTTGATCATGCGTACGCTGCTCTTGGCGGCAGGCGCTGCTTGGGGCTTGTCGGAATCAGTCATCGGCCTATTTATTCTGCTACACTCGGGGGGCGATATAAGGGATTGATTTCGTTGGAAGTTGGTCAGGGCCAGAAGCCCCGCTCCCTACGAATCCGGCACAGTGCGCGGCCACCGCCCCCGGGGCGGCCATGTTAGCGGCTCGTCGGCGTCCCCGGCCATCGCCGGATGCTCAAAAAGCATCTGAGCTGGACGAAACCCATGTCCCGCGCGACGCCATCGGCCCCGGCCGCGGGCGGCCGCCGGCCCTGAAACACCTAAAACAAGAAAGAAGCGCTCCCGCGGCCTGCCGTGGTGTCGTAGCGCTGGAAACCCAAGCCGCCCTGCCCGCGCCTGCGCGAATGGGCGGCGAACCGTGTCCAGAGGCGAAACCCCATGGCGTTCCGCGCGGTAGCAGCGCGCGAGGAACGCACAATGAAGCGAATGCTGATCAATGCCACGCAGGCTGAAGAACTGCGCGTGGCCATCGTCGACGGGCAAAACCTGTACGACATCGACATCGAACAGCCGTCGAAGGAACAGAAGAAGTCCAACATCTACAAGGGCCGCATCACCCGCCTGGAGCCGTCGCTCGAGGCCGCCTTTGTCGAGTACGGCGGTGAACGCCATGGCTTTTTGCCGCTGAAGGAAATCTCCCGCGATTACTTCCAGGCGGGCGTGGACCACAACAAGGCCACCATCAAGGAACTCCTGCGCGAAGGCCAGGAAATCGTCGTGCAGGTCGATAAGGAAGAACGTGGCAACAAGGGCGCCGCCCTGACCACCTTCATCTCCCTGGCCGGCCGCTACATGGTGCTGATGCCCAATTCCCCCTCTGCTGGCGGCGTCTCGCGTCGCATCGAGGGCGAAGACCGGGCCGCACTGAAAGAAGCCCTGGACAAGCTCAACATCCCCGACGACATGGGCGTGATCATCCGCACCGCCGGCGTTGGCCGCGATGCCGAAGAGCTGCAATGGGATCTGGACTACCTGCTGCAGGTCTGGCGTTCGATCGCCGAAGCCGCACTGACCAAGCCGGCCCCGTTCCTGATCTACCAGGAATCGCGCCTGATCGTGCGTGCCCTGCGTGACTACCTGCGTGCCGACGTTGGCGAGATCCTGGTCGACACCGAAGAGCTGTACGAGACCGCACGCGACTTCATGCAGCAGGTGATGCCGCAGACCCTGCGCAAGCTCAAGCATTACAAAGACGACATCCCGCTGTTCAACCGCTTCCAGATCGAATCGCAGATCGAGGCGATCTACGAGCGCAACGTGCGCCTGCCGTCCGGCGGCTCGATCGTGGTTGACCAGACCGAAGCGCTGACCGCGGTCGACGTCAACTCGGCCCGTTCCACCAAGGGCAGCGACATCGAAGACACCGCGTTCCAGACCAACCTGGAGGCCGCCGAAGAAGTGGCCCGCCAGCTGCGCCTGCGCGATCTGGGCGGCCTGGTGGTCATCGATTTCATCGACATGTCCTCCAGCAAGCATCAGCGCGAAGTCGAAAACCGCCTGCAGAACGCGCTGAAGTACGACCGTGCGCGCGTCCAGCTGGGCCGCATCTCGCGCTTTGGCCTGATGGAAATGAGCCGCCAGCGCCTGCGTCCGAGCCTGGGTGAATCCAGCCAGATCGTCTGCCCGCGTTGTGACGGCCAAGGCCGCATGCGCAGCATCGAGTCGCTGTCGCTGTCCATCATCCGCGTTGCCGAAGAGCATGCGATGAAGGAGAACACCGGACAGGTGCTGGTACAGGCCCCGGTCGAGATCGCCAACTACCTGCTCAATGAAAAGCGCAGCGCGCTGCGTGAAATCGAGCAGCGCCACGACGCCCCCATCGTCATCGTTGCCGATGAGCAGCTGCACACCCCGCATTACGAAGTCACGCGCCTGCGCGACAACGAACTGGGTGAAGAGTCGAGCAAGCCCAGCTACCAGCGCGGCACCCCGCGCAAGCTGCCGGTGCATGCCCTGACCAAGGCACAGCTGAACATTCCGCCGGCACCGGCCGTAACCCACGTCAAGCACAGCCAGCCGGCACCGGTACGTGAGATCGCCGAAACCGAGCCGGCAGCGGCCCCGGTTGCTGCCCCCGTCGCCCCCGCCGCAGGCGGCGTGATGGGTTGGCTCAAGCGCGTGTTCGGTGGCGAATCGGCAACTGCCGCAACGCCTGCCCAGCCGCAGCGCCAGGACAACGGCCGCAACGACCGCAACCAGCGCCGTGACGGTCGCAACGGCCAGCAGGCACGTGGCGGCAAGGGCAATGGCAACAATGCCAACGGCAACCGTCGCGACGAGCAGCGCCGCGACGATCGCCGTCAGGGCGGCGACAAGCCGCAGCAGCAGACGCAGCAGAACCCGGTTCAGCAGCAGCCCAAGCAGCGCAATGAACCGCGTGGCGAGCAGGCCCCGCAGCAGCCAAAGCCGCCGCGCAACAACGAGCAACAGCAACAGCAGCAGCAACCCAAGCAGCCGCGGCCGCCGAAGCAGCCAAAGCAGCAGCAGGACACTGACAAGCAGGCACAGCAGCCAAACGTGCAGGCTGAGAAGCCCGCACGCCAGCAGCAGCCCTCACAGGACGCTGCCCGCGTCGCCGCGCCGGTAGCTGCTGCAGCTGCCCTTGTTGCCAACGAAGCCGCTGTCAGCACGGAAGCAGTGGTCAAGGAAAACACCCTGGCCGCCGAAATCGCCAAGCCGGTGATTGCCGCTGAAGAACAGCCGGCAATGGCTGTCGCCGACGAGAACGAAGCCACTGTCGCTGGCGAAGAAGGTGCTGGCGAAGCCGGTGGCCGTCGTCGTCGCGGTCGTCGCGGCGGTCGTCGCCGTCGTCGTGGCAATGGTGAAGGCACCGCAGGTGGCGAAAACCTGGGTGACGAGGACGGTATCGACGGCATCGATGATGCCGATGGTGAGGTTGCCGAAGCGCCGAGCAAGGCCACCAGCAGCCAGCCGGAGTTCGAGTTCGACGACGAACCCGCAACCGTGGCCGCTCCGGCAGCCGCCTCCGCTCCGGCTGCGCAGGCAAAGCCTGCAGCCCCCGTCGCAGAGACCAAGCCGGTTGCAGCTGCACCGGTACAGGTCGCCGCTGCGGTTGTCGCAAGCACCCCGGCAGTTGTCGCCGAAGCGCCTGCGCAGGTGCCCGCTCCGATCGCCGAGCCAGCTGTGGTCAAGGCTGAGCAGGCAGCAGCGCCGGTCGCCGAAGCCGTTGTCAGCTCACCGGCAGCCCCGGCTGTTGTCGCCGCTGAAGTGGTTGCTGTCGAACAGGTAGCTGCCGCCACTGCACCAGCAGTGGTTGCCGCGCCGGTGATTGCCGCACCGATCGTCGCTGCACCGGTCGAGTTGATTGCGCCTGTCACAGCAGTGACCGAAGCGATCAGCACGCCGGCTCCGATCGCCACGCCGCGCACCGAAGCCGCCGCTCCGGCAGCACCGCAGAATGGGCAGCTGTTCGCCCAGACCGCTGTGACTGAAGAGAGCACTGAGAAGGCTGCTGCCGAAGCTGTTGTACCGGCACCCGTCGCTGCACCGGCCGCACCCGCTGAGAGCGAGGCGAGCGTAGTAGCGGTAGAAGCAGAGGCAGAGGCAGAGAAGAAGCAGGACGATCAGCCGCACAACGTCTGATCAGTACTTCCCTGTGTGACTACAGAAAGCGGCCTTCGGGCCGCTTTCTGCTTTTCTGTGGGAGCAGGGAAAGCTGCGACGCTGATGGTGCTTGAATCTTGCTGTCGCTGGCGTCTGCTATGTATCTGCTTTGGGTTGATGGCGTGCCTACAGCTGACAATCTAACTGCTTCGCGGCTTACGCCGCTCCTACAGCTGACAATTCGTCTGCCTTGGGGTTGATGGCTCGCCTGCATCTGACAATTCGTCTGCCTTGGGTTTATGCTTCGCCTGCATCTGACAGTTCGCCTGCTTCGCGGCTTACGCCGCTCCTACACCTGGTATCCGTCTGCTTTGCGGATTGTGGTGCTCCTGCGTTGGCGCTGAGCCAATAAAAAGAGCGCAACGTTGCCGTTGCGCTCTTTTGATGCGCTGCTCAACCGCAGCAGCTGCTTGACCCGATATCCTCATCCTGCGCAGCGCCGCAGTTGCAGCCCGCTGCGGACGATTCAGATCGCGCGGGTCGGGTCGCCCACACCATACTGACTGGCCAGCCGGGCCAGCGCGATGTTGTCCTGCACGCCCAGTTTCTGGAACAGCCTTGCCTTGTGCGTATTGACCGTCTTGGCACTGAGGCTCAAGCGGCGTGCGATCTCTTCCTGACGATGCCCCTGGATCAGCAGCAGCGCTACTTCCAGCTCACGCGGCGAAAGCAGGTCAAACGGCGAGGCCCCGCCCTCAAGATTGGACAGCGCAAGATTCTGCGCAATGCTGGTGGCCAGATAACGCTTGCCGATGGCCACATCGTGGATGGCACGGATCAGCTCTTTCGAATCGCCGCCCTTGCCCACATAGCCGGAGGCGCCAGCCTCGAGCAGGCGCTTGGGCATGGGCCCGTCTTCCAGCACGGAAACAATGATGACCCGGGTACCGTGATCACCCTTGACGATGCGCTCGGTGATTTCCAGCCCGCTCAGGCCGGGAAGGTGCAGATCGCAGAGGACGACGTCCGGTTTCAGCCGCCGGATCTGCGGCAGCGCGATGTCGCCGCTATCCGCTTCGCCGATGACTTCAATCCCGGTTTGCCCCGAAAGAATCATCCGAATGCCCGTGCGTACTAGCGCGTGGTCATCGATAAGAAAAACACTGATGGTCATGAAGGATTCCTCGCGGCGAGGTGACAGTTGAAGCCTTGGGCGCGGCAAAATCCGAGCATGCGAGGCGACGGCCCTCCCCGTCCCCTCATGGCAAGGCCATGCGTATTATCAAGCAGAAGTGGCCCAACTGGGCTCTATCGGACACCCACTCGCAGGAAATGTGTCTGTAGTTTTAAGCATCAGGATGATGCGGTTTATGCGCCTGCGGCTGGCGAGTTCACTATGCCGTCCCAACCCATACTGTATCCATCAGGTCAATTCGTCCAATGACTTAGGACTTCTCTTACCTTTTGGACAATCCCCCTTGCAACGCGCTTTATGGCGCAGGCAGCGACCAGCGGCGGCGGAACATCAGCATGTAAACGCCTGTTACCCAGATCGTTGCAGCACACCAGCCGCCCAGGATATCCGAGGGGTAATGCACCCCCAGGTAAACCCGCGACAGCCCTACCGAAACGACAAAAGCGCTGACCAAGGCCACCACCGGCCAACGCCAACGTGTGCGCCAGGTCAAAAAAACCAGGGTCAGCGCCAGCGTCATCGAGCCCATGGCATGGCCGCTGGGAAAGCTGAAGGTGCTTTCCGGCGCAATCGACTCCCACAGGCTGGGGCGTTCGCGCTGGAAAATCTGCTTGCTGCCCAGGTTCAACAAGGCCGAGCCAATGAATGCCGTCGCCGCGAATGCGGCCTTGCGCCAACGCCGGCGCAGCAGCACTACCGCCACGATCAGGACATCCAGCGGGATGACGCCCCACTGGTAACCGAGCTTGGACATCAGCACGAAGAATGCGTTCAGGCCAGGCGACGTCATTGCATGCATGCGCAACAGCAATGCCGCATCGAAGTGGAACGCCTCGGCCTCGTGGATTTCGTCAGCCAAGGCCACGAAACCCGCCAGTGGCAGCAGCACGCCGATGAACAGCACCACCAGCCGCCACGCATTGTGGGCGAGCCAACGGCGCAGACCGGCTGCTTCGCTCCGGGAATCAACCGGAGCTTCGTGCATACCGGGTCTCGACGTAGTCATCGATGAGCGCGACAAACTCGTGCGCGATGTTTTCGCCACGCAGGGTCACCTTCTTTTCACCATCAACAAAGACCGGCGCGGCCGGCGTCTCGCCGGTACCCGGCAATGAAATGCCGATATTGGCGTGGCGCGATTCACCCGGGCCGTTGACGATGCAGCCCATCACCGCCAGGGTCATGTTTTCCGCACCGGGGTGGCTGATACGCCACACCGGCATCTTTTCGCGCACATGGTTCTGCACCACCTTGGCCAGCTCCTGGAAGAACTCGGAGGTGGTGCGGCCACAGCCCGGGCATGCCGTGACCATCGGTGTAAAAGCGCGCTGGCCGGTGGTCTGCAGCAGCTCCTGGGCGACGATGACTTCCTGCGTACGCGACTGGCCCGGCTCGGGCGTCAGCGAAATGCGGATGGTGTCGCCGATGCCTTCCTGCAACAGCACTGCCAAGGCCGCCGACGAGGCGACGATTCCCTTGCTGCCGATACCGGCTTCGGTCAGGCCCAGGTGCAGGGCGAAGTCCGAGCGCTGCGCCAGGTCGCGGTATACGGCGATCAGTTCCTGCACGCCGCTGACCTTGGCCGACAGCACGATTCGATCACGCGGCAGGCCCAGCTCAACGGCCGTCTGCGCCGAATCCAGCGCCGAGCGGATCAGGGCTTCGCGCAATACCCGGCCCGCATCCCACGGCTGTGCGCGCTGGCTGTTCTCATCCATCAATCTGGCCGCCAGCGCCTGATCCAACGAGCCCCAGTTGGCGCCAATACGCACCGGCTTGTCGTACTTGATGGCGAACTCGATCAACTGCGCGAACTGGGTGTCTTTCTTCTTGCCGAAGCCGACATTGCCCGGATTGATGCGGTACTTGGCCAGCGCCTCGGCGCAGGCCGGTTCGCCGGTCAGCAACTGATGGCCGTTGTAATGGAAGTCGCCGATCAGCGGCACCTCGATGCCCATCATCGCCAGCTTCTCGACGATGCGCGGGATGGCTGCGGCCGATTCGGGGTTGTTGACGGTAAGCCGCACCATCTCCGAACCTGCGCGCCACAGTTCGGCCACCTGCTTGACGCTGGCAGCCACATCGGCGGTATCGGTATTGGTCATCGACTGCACGACCACGGGATTTCCTCCGCCCACCTTGACGCCGCCGATGGCGACGGACTGGGTGATGCGGCGGGGCCACGCGGTAGCGTCGGTGGGCGGTGTTGGGCGGGTCACGGCGTCATGCATGCCCCATTTTAGCGCGCCAACCGCCCCAAGGCATGAACCTTGGATTGCGTTGTAGCCACCTCGACAGCATACGATTGCGCCATGGAAACCCGAGACACCTCTTTTCTGCGCACGCTATGCAGCCTGCGCTGGCTGGCCACCGCCGGCCAGGCCGCCACCATCCTGGTCGCCACCTGGTTGCTGGGCCTGGACCTGCCGCAGGAACCCTTGTGGGCCGGCGTAGCGGTCTTGGCCCTGTTCAACCTCTACGTGCAGCTGCGCGTCCACGACAGCGACCCGGCGCCGGTTACCGCCTTCGGCCACATCCTGGTCGATGTCACCGTGCTGACCTGGATGGTGGGCTGGAGCGGCGGCATCGCCAATCCGTTCGGCTCGCTGTTCCTGATCCTGATCGCGTTGGCCGCGCTGGCCTTGCCGTTGCGCTGGACCCATGCGGTCGCGGCGGCCTGCGTGGGCGGCTACGCGTTGAGCGCGGTATTCGGGCTGCCGCTCAAGGGTGGCTATTTCGACACGATGAGCCTGCACCTGTGGGGCGCGGCGGCCAACTTCCTGTTGTCCAGCGTGGTGGTGCTGGTGTTTTCGACGCGCCTCGCTGCGGCCTTGCGAGAGCGCGAGAACCAGCTGGCGATGCTGCGCGAGCGCTTCGTCCGCAACGAAGGCATTGTCGCCCTGGCCACGCATGCGGCCTCCGTCGCCCACGAGCTCAATACCCCGCTGGCGACCATGACCCTGCTCACTGACGACATCGTCGAGCAAGGGGCCGCCACCCCGGAAATGCGTGACGATCTGGAAACGCTGCGCGAGCTGCTGGTCCAGTGCCGCGAAAAGGTGCTCGCACTGGCAGCACCGGCCGAAGGCGCCGGCAGCCGTGCACCGGTGTCCATCGCCAGCGTGCTCGAACAATGGCGGCTGGTGCGCCCGACCATCCAATTGCGGCGCAACCCGGATGCCCCGCTGCAACTCAAGCTGGACCCCGGTATTGGTCATCTGCTGCAGGTGCTGCTGAACAACGCCGCCGATGCCGGTGAGCACGCCGGCCGCGCGCAGATCGACCTGGACCTGCGCATCCACGAAGGCCAGCTGTACGGCGAAGTGCGTGATTACGGGCCGGGTTTCAACGCCAATGATGCGGCGCTGCCAGGCACCTTGTTCAACAGCGGCAAAAGCAACGGCATGGGTGTCGGCCTGGCCCTGTCGCATGCCACCATTGAGCGTCTGCATGGCGAATTATGGATGCGTCCGGCCGAAGGCCAGGGAGCACGTGTCGGCTTTCGCCTGCCGTTGAACAACATCGAGGTAAGTCCATGAATGCTCCCGCCACCCACGGCCTGCTGGTCGACGACGATCCGCTCTACCTGCGCACCCTGCAGCGCACGCTGGCCCGCCGTGGCATCGAAGCGATCACCGCCACCGATACCATCAGCGCCTTGCAGCAGGCCACGCAGAAGCCGCCGGCATTCGCACTCATCGACCTGAAGCTTGGCAGCGAATCCGGCCTGAGCCTGATCCAGCCGCTGCGCGAACTGCGCCAGGACATGCGCATCCTGCTGGTCACCGGCTATGCCTCCATTGCGACGGCGGTGGAAGCGATCAAGCTGGGTGCCGATGACTACCTGCCGAAGCCGGCGACCGTGCAGATGATCCTGCGCGCCCTGGGCGAAGACGACGACGCGGGCGAAGAGTCCGACGATGTTGAACCCCCGGATGCAATGACTCCGATCAGCCGCCTGCAATGGGAGCACATCCAGCAGGCATTGCATGAGACCGGCGGCAATGTATCGGCAGCGGCACGCCTGCTCGGCATGCACCGGCGCTCACTGCAGCGCAAGCTGATCAAACGCCCCAGCCCCGAACGCGACCCGAACAGGTAACCCCGCTTTCTGTAGTGCCGAGCCATGCTCGGCAAGGGGCCTTCACCGGCAATGCGAAGGGCTTACCCCTCCCCAACCCTCCCCTTGCCTTCGGCAAAGGGAGGGGGCACGAAAAAGCCGCGCATTTCTGCGCGGCTTTTCTTCCAAACGACAATCAGCTATCAGCGCAAACGCGCCAACAACTCCCGGGTCATCGGGTCGGCAATCTCCACCGCCTCGCCCTGCAACGCCGGCAGCAACTGGCTGGCCAGCTGCTTGCCCAGCTCGACGCCGAACTGATCGAAGGCGTTGATGTCCCAGATCAGCGACTGCACGTAGACCGCGTGTTCGTACATCGCAATCAAGGCACCAAGCGACTGCGGGGTCAGCGCGTCCAGCAGGATCATCGTGCTGGGGCGGCCACCCGGATACTGGCGGTGCGGATCCTCGCTGTGCTGGCCGTTGGCCAAGGCCTCGGTCTGCGCCAGCAGGTTGGCCAGCAAGGCCTGGTGATTGATTTCGTAAGGATCATCATTGCGCACGCAGCCGATGAAGTCGGCCGGCACGATGCTGGTGCCCTGGTGCAGCGCCTGGAAGAAGCTGTGCTGCACGTCCGTGCCCGCGCCGCCCCACCACACCGACACCGTGTCACCGTCCACCGGGCTGCCGTCGCATTTGACCCGCTTGCCCAGGCTCTCCATCACCAGCTGCTGCAGGTACGCCGGCAACAAGGCCATGCGCTGGTCATAGGTCATCACCGCATGCGTGGCATAACCCAGCACGTTACGGTTCCAGATGTCGGTCAGTGCGTGCAGCACCGGCAGATTTTCCGCCAACGGTGCGCTGGCCGCATGCGCGTCCATCTGCGCGGCACCTTCCAGCAATTGACCGAAGCGCTCAAAGCCAATTGCCAAGGCAATCGGGAAGCCTACCGCCGACCACAGCGAGTAACGGCCACCCACCCAATCCCACATCGGCAGCACGCGCTCGGCGGCGATGTCGAAGGCCTTGGCGGCGCGCTCGGGGTTGGCACTGACTGCGTACAGGCGCTCACTGCCGCCCAGCCAATCGCAGAGGATGCGGCCGTTGAGCAGGGTTTCCTGGGTACCGAAGGTCTTGGAGATCAGAATGCCGGCGGTGGTCGCCGGGTCCAACGTCGCCAAGGTGCGCTGCATGGCCGCGCCGTCGACATTGGAAACGAAATGCACGCGGAAACGCGCACCCGCTGCCGGGCGCAGGGCGTCAGCGACCAGGCGCGGACCCAGATCCGAGCCACCAATGCCGACACTGACGATATCGGTGACATTGCTGGCTTCCAGCGCCTTGATCAAGCCGCCCATCTGCGCCTGCACCGCCACCGCTTCTGCACGTGCAGCTACTGCAACCGGCGCATCACTGGCATCGCCGCGCAGCGCGCTGTGCAGCACCGAGCGATCTTCGGTGAGATTGATTTTCTGGCCAGCGAACAGGTGCTGGAAACCGCCGGCGACATCGCGCGCGGCGGCCAGTTCCAGCAAGGCATCCAGGGCCGCGCGGTCGTATTTCTGCCGCGCGAAGTTCACGTACAACGGACCGACTTTCAGCGCCATGCGCTGCACCCGGTCAGGCTCTGCGGCCATCAGCGAGGGAATGCCTGTGCCCTGCAAACGCTGGGCGTGGGCGTGCAAAACGTCGAATCCGTTGTTGGTGATCATGCGGCCTGTGTGGGGATGCTGTCGTTGGTGTGGGAAATGCGGTTGTCGCCGTCAACGTAGACAAGCTTGGGCTTGAAGCTGTTGGCTTCTTCTTCGCTCATGCTGGCGAAGGCGGCGATGATGATGATGTCGCCCACCTGCACGTGGCGCGCAGCGCCGCCGTTGAGCGAGATGACGCCGCTGCCGGCTTCCGCCCGCAGTGCGTAGGTGGTGAAACGGGCACCGTTGGTCACGTCCCAGATGTGCACCTGTTCAAACTCGCGGATGCCGGTCGCCTGCAACAGGTTGTCGTCGATCGCGATGGAGCCTTCGTAGTTCAGCTCCGAATGGGTGACGGTGGCGCGGTGAATCTTGGTCTTGAGCAGGGAAAGTTGCATGACAATGCCGAAACTGCGTGAGAAAGAGCGCAGTCTAGCACCGCTGCGA
Organism: Stenotrophomonas sp. STEN240; assembly: GCF_056756175.1. Classification (NCBI taxonomy): domain Bacteria; kingdom Pseudomonadati; phylum Pseudomonadota; class Gammaproteobacteria; order Lysobacterales; family Lysobacteraceae; genus Stenotrophomonas; species Stenotrophomonas sp. STEN240. The sequence goes on from NZ_JBRRBO010000008.1 coordinate 25,425, forward strand.
GGCCCTGCCCGCACTGCAACATGACCTATCCGGCAGCTGTTCCGCACAGACAACAATGGCGCCACAGGGGCGCCATTGAAGGTCACGCGAACAGTCGTTGACGGACAGGAAAAGTCCGCCCGCTGCCCTGTTCAGAACTCGATATTGTCGATCAGGCGGGTGTTGCCCAGCTTGGCCGCCACCAGTGCCACGCGGGCACCCTCATGGCTGCTGCCCGGCTCGCTCAGGTCGGGCATGCGCACCACCGCGTAATCCACCAGGTAGCCCGCAGCCTGCAGCCGTGCAGCCGCCTCCTGCTCCACCGCCACCCGCTCGGCGCCGCCCAGGTAGGCATCGCGCGCGGCCAGCAGCACCTTGCGGATCACCGTGGCCTGCGGCCGTACATCGGCGGTCAGGTACTGGTTGCGCGAGCTCATCGCCAGGCCGTCGGTTTCGCGCACGATTTCCCCGCCCAGGATCTGGATCGGGAACGCCAGGTCGGCAACCATCTGCTGGATCACCGCCAGCTGCTGGTAATCCTTGCGCCCAAATGCCGCCACATCCGGCTGCACCTGGTTGAACAGGCGGCTGACCACCGTGCAGACACCGTCAAAGTGCCCCGGGCGATGTGCCCCTTCCAGCAGCGAACTGACGCCTGGCACATGCACATTGGCAGCCAGCTCCACGCCGAACGGGTACATCGACTCGACTGTGGGCAGCCAGAGTACGTCGCAACCGGCCTGCTCCAGGCCACTGGTATCGGCCTCGGGCGTGCGCGGGTAGCGGGTGAAGTCCTCGTTCGGGCCGAACTGGGTCGGATTGACGAAAACACTGGAAACCACCTTGTCGGCGTGCTCACGCGCCAACTTCACCAGCGAATAATGGCCGGCGTGCAGGTTGCCCATGGTCGGCACCAACGCCACCCGCAGGCCATCGCGCTTCCAGCCGCTGACAACCTCGCGCAGCCGGGAAAGTTCGGTAACGGTTTCGATCATGATGCGTAAGCGTGCTCTGCGTCGGGGAAGATGCCAGCGCGCACGGCGTCGGCATAGGCACGGACCGCACCGGCCACCGAGCCGCCTTCGGCAAGGAAATCCTTGACGAACTTGGGACGTCGGTGACCGCTGTCCAGACCGAGGAAGTCATGCAGCACCAGCACCTGCCCGTCGCAATCGGGGCCGGCACCAATACCGATGGTGGGAATGGCAACGCCAGCGGTGACGCGCCCGGCAATCGGGGTCGGCACACACTCCAGCACCAGCAGGCTGGCGCCGGCCTCGGCCACGGCCTTGGCATCGTCAAGCAACTGCTTGCCGGCATCGCCACGGCCCTGCACGCGGTAGCCGCCCAGGCGAAGCACCGACTGCGGGGTCAGGCCCAGGTGCGAACAGACCGGGATTTCGCGCTCCACCAGGTGGCGGATGATGTCCAGCTTGAAGCCGGCACCTTCAATCTTGACCATCTCCGCGCCGGCCTGCAGCAGCTTGAGCGAGGCGTCCAGCGCGCGCTCGGCGGTGGCATCGGCACCAAACGGCAGGTCCGATACCAGCAGCGCGCGTTCCAGCACGCCGGCGACCGCGCGGGTGTGATAGACCACGTCATCGACGCTGACCGGCAGCGTCGAATCGTGCCCCTGCACCACCATGCCCAGCGAATCACCGACCAGGATCAGGTCCACGCCATTGGCGTCGAAGGCGCGGGCGAAGCCGGCATCGTAGGCGGTCAACATCACCAGCTTCTGGCCGTTGCGCTTGGCCTCGGCCAGGGCGGGTACGGTCCAGGGCTTGCTATCTGCGTGTGTGCTCATGTGGTCATAACGGTGGCTTATGAGCCGCCCATTATCCCCCTATCGGGTCGATACCGCTGGTATTGATACCAACCAATACGTCCCGCACTGTTCCATGGCCCGGAATAAGGGCCTGCGGCGCCACATCGGCCAAAGGCAGCAAAGCGAAGCCGCGCTGGTGCAGGAAGGGATGCGGCACCTGCAGCTGCGGCAGGTCGATCACCTGCTCGGCATATAAGAGCAAGTCCAGATCCAGCAACCGCGGGCCCCAGTGCTGGCCCGGCTCGCGTACCCGCCCGAACTGCTGCTCGATCGCCAGCAGCTGCTCCAGCAGCTGCGGCGCAGGCAGTTCGGTCTGCAGCGCCACGGCCGCATTGACGAAATCCGGCTGCGCCTCATTGCCCCAGGCAGGGCTGCGGTACAAGCGCGAGCTGGCCAGCAACTTCGTGCCAGGCAAGCCCGCCAGCGTCTGGATCGCCGCACGCAGGGTGGCGGGCGCGTCGCCGAGGTTGGCGCCCAAGCCGATACAGGCTACGACCATCCCTGCTTACTCGCCCGCAGTTGCGCTGCCGCCAGGACGACGACGGCGGCGGCGGCGACGCGGCGCGCTCTCTTCGACCTCACCGTCGGTATGCACCGAGTCCAGTTCGACACCCAGCTCGTGGCCAGCCTGCGCCTGTGCCTCGCGCCAGAACTCGATGTCTTCCTGGTGCTCGCTGGATGCAGCCTGGCGCAGCGCCAGGAAGTCGAACGCAGCGCGGAAGCGCGGGTGGCTCAAGGTACGCATCACGCGCTTGCGCTGACGCGAGCTGAAACGTGACTGCAGCAGCCAGATCTCCTGCATCGGCAGCGAGAAGCGGCGCGGCAGGGCAATGGTGCTGAGCTGGTGCAGGGTGACCCGGTCGGCGGCACGGCGCTGTGCCTCTTCCGGCGCCAGGCCCTGCTTCTGCAGGCCGATCAGCGCACGGCAGAAGGCCGGCCACAGCAGCAGCGCGAACAGGAAGGCCGGTGACACCGGCTCCTCGTTGGCGACGCGTTCGTCGGTATTGCGCAGGCCATCGATCAGAATGCGGCGCAGGGCACCGGTACGGTTGCTCTTCAGCGCCGCGGCGCTTTCCGGGAACAGCACCGCCAGCAGGCCGTAGCGCTCCAACCCTTCAAAGCTGGCCACGCCGTGGCCGGACAGGAACAGCTTCAGCACTTCCTCGAACAGGCGGGCCGGTGCGGCTTCACTGAGCAGGTTGGCCAGGCGCGGGATCGGCTCGGCGGTGGTCGCCTCGATCTCGAAGTTGAGCTTGGCCGCCAGCCGCACCGCGCGCAGCATGCGCACCGGATCTTCGCGATAGCGCTGCTCCGGGTCGCCGATCAGCTTCATCCGGCGGGCCATCACGTCTTCAAAGCCGCCGGTGTAGTCACGCACCGAGAAATCCTCGATCGCGTAATACAGTGCGTTGCAGGTGAAGTCGCGGCGGACTGCATCGTCTTCGATGCTGCCGTAGACATTGTCACGGACCAGCATGCCGTTCTCGACCTCGCGGTCGCCGCTGCCGTCATCGCTGTTGGCGCGGAACGTCGCCACCTCGATGATCTCGCGGCCGAACACCACATGCGCAAGGCGGAAGCGGCGGCCGATCAGGCGGCAATTGCGGAACAGCTGTTTGACCTGCTCCGGCGTTGCATCGGTGGCAACGTCGAAATCCTTGGGGCGTCCACCTACTAGTAGGTCGCGCACAGCGCCACCAACGAGATAGGCGCCGAAGCCGGATTCGCGCAGACGGTAGAGCACCCTCAGCGCATTGGGGCTGATGTCCCGGCGCGAGATGGTGTGCTGGTCGCGCGGGATCACGCGGACGGTGAACGGCGTTGTAACTATGGAATTGATGTTGGCGCTTCCAGTTGGGTTTACGGGATTGCCGAGCGGCAACCAGATGCATATACTAGCGCGCTCGCCAGACGCGAACAAAACGCTCCCTTCGTCTAGTGGTTAGGACGTGGCCCTCTCAAGGCTAAAACAGGGGTTCGAGTCCCCTAGGGAGCACCAACTCCGTCTGCGAAACCAAAAAGCCCCGCTCTGCGGGGTTTTTTGCTTTGTACACCCCGCCAGTGCCCCAAGGCCCTGGCTCCGGCACACCTCTTTGCGCCAGCAAGCACGGCCAATGAGAATGCCCACGCCCACCCCCTGCATCCTGATCTAGAATTACGGGGATCAAAGCCGGACCCTGCCATGCCTTTTGTCGTTACCGAAAACTGCATCAAGTGCAAACACACCGATTGCGTCGAAGTCTGCCCCGTGGATTGCTTCCACGAAGGCCCCAACTTCCTTGTGATCGACCCTGACGAATGCATTGATTGCACCCTGTGCGAGCCCGAATGCCCGGTCAACGCCATCTTCCCCGAGGACGATGTGCCGGCCGGCCAGGAAGGCTTTGTCGCGCTCAATGCCGAGCTGGCCAAGGCCTGGCCGGTGTTGACCGTACGTAAAGACCCGCCGGCCGACGCCGCCGAGTGGGACGGCAAGCCAGACAAACTCAAGCTGCTGGAACGCTGAGCGTCGCTACCGCCAGCCGATGAAGCCAGCCAAATAAAAAGGGCGCCAGCTTACGCGGCGCCCTTTTTTTCATCTCAAAACCGCTGCCATCAACCGGCCAGCTTGGCCTTCAATGCCGCGATCAGCTTGGTTGCGGCCGCATCGGTGGCCGGCATGCCGCGCGGATCCACCGCCGACACATAGGCACCGGCATCAACGGCAACCACGCGCACCAGGAAGTTGCTGCCTTCGTAGGCAACATCATAGGAACCCAGCAGCTGCGCGCGGCTGGCGATGGTCAGGCCGTCAACGCCGGCAAGTGCCTCACCGACCTTGCCGAACACCTCGTCACGGCTGCCGCTGACGGTGAAGCCGCTCTGCGACGAGGCGACGGTGGCTGCCGAAGCAGCGGCCGGCTTGGCGGCCGAGGCCAATGCCGGGATCGGCGCCGAGCCAGCGGTGCTGGGCAGGTTCAGATCCGGCGGCACTTCCAGCGGGCGCGCTTCCGGGGCCAGGGCGTAGTCGCCGCGGGCACCGCGCTTGAAGAAGCAGCCGGAAGTTGCCACGGCGGTGACAACGCCCAGCAGCACCAGCGAGAACACGCGAACGGTAGAGGTTTGACGCATGGGTGAATCTCCAGAGTTCAGAGGCCGCTGAATCAGCGGCTGGATAGTTCTTCCAACGCGTCCACGTCAGCAGCCAGATGATCGGCATGTGCGTGGTGCGGCGCAGAAAGCGGAAGCAGCGGCAAGCGCAGCCCATGGCCAATACCAAGCCGCTGCAGCAGCGCCTTGACCGGAATGGGGTTGGACTCGACACCGCAAAAATCGTGGTACGGCTGCAGGCGGGCATCCCAGGCTTCGGCCGCTTCATGCTGACCGGCGCGGGCCAGGTCGCACATCGTCCGGTAAGCCCCCGGCAGCACATTGGAGCCGACCGAAATCAGGCCATCGGCGCCGGACAACATGGAACGGGCGGCGGAGCCGTCGTCACCACTGAGAATGGTGAAGCTGCTGCTGCGCAGTTCCAGCAGGGCTTTCAGCCGGGTGGTATCGCCCACCGCCTCCTTGATGCCGACGATGTTCGGGTGCGTGGCCAGCGCGGCCACGGTCTCCGGCAGCAGGTCGCAGCCGGTGCGCCCGGGCACGTTGTACAGCACCACCGGCAAGCCGCCCTGCTCGGCCACCGCCAGATAATGCTGGCGCAGGCCCTCCTGGGTTGGGCGTACATAAGGCGGGGTGACCACCAGCGCATGGGTGGCGCCATTGGCGGCCGCCCGTTTGGTCAGGGCGATGGTCCGGGCGGTGCCGGACAGGCCGGTACCGGCCAGCACCGGCACTTTGCCGGCAAAGGCGGCAACGGCGCTGCGCAGCAGGCCGTCGTATTCATCGTCGGACAGGGTGGAGGCTTCGCCGGTGGAGCCTGCCACGACTACACCCTGGACGCCGCCCTTGAGCTGCTGGGCCAGCAGGCGCTGCCAGCCCTCAGGATCGAGTGCGCCGTCGGCCTTGAAAGGCGTCGCCAGCGCGGTGATGAGACCAGATATGGACAAAGGGTCAGTCGCTCTTCGTGGGGGTAAACAAGCCCGCCGGTCGGCGGGTTCGTGACCGAAGGCATGTTACTTGCCGGTCGAAAGCACGGGCAAGTATGCTGGACGCCAACGAACAGCCCTTCAACGGTGTTGTTCAGACTCTCTAGCTCCCGGAACCACCTTGACCGACACCACGCCGCGGCCGCTGCCGACCGAAAACCACCTCCTGATCAACGCCTATACGACGCATCCGGAGTCCCCTCTGCTGTCCGTCACCCGTCGAATCGCCGACAGCGGCTGCAACCTGGTCGATGCCCGTCTTGCCACCGTGGGCCGCGATGTCTCGGTCACCACCCTGGCCACCGGCTCGTGGGACGCGGTAGCCAAGCTCGAGGCCATGCTGACCCGGCTTGAGCGCGAGGAAAACCTGAAGCTGGTGTGGTACCGCACCGCCGCCAAACAGGCCCAGTCCAACCTGCTCCCCTACATTGTCGAGGTCGTTGCCGCCGACAAGCCGGGCATCCTGTTCCAGCTGGCCGACTTCTTCGACCGCCAGGGCATCACCATCGAGAACCTGCAGAGCACGCGTTACCAGGCCATGCAGACGGGCGCGGAGATGTTCTCAGCGCAGATCACCATTGGTGTTCCCTCAAACATGCATATCGCCGCCCTGCGCGACGATTTCCTCGAATTCTGCGACCACCTCAACCTGGACGCGATCATGGACCCGATGAAGTTCTAATGTTTCGCGCGCCCGTCACAGGCGCGCGGCGTTTCATGTAACTGCAATCGAACTACCCCAGGCTCCGGAAAGGATCTGATGAACATCGGCGATACCCTGGACCGAACCACCCTCGAGCTGCCGCTGGCCCTGTCCGGCGGCACCACCACCCGCCTCGGCGAGCTGGCAGGCCAATGGCTGGTGCTGTACTTCTACCCGAAGGACAGCACCCCCGGCTGCACCACCGAAGGCCTGGACTTCAATGCCCTGCTGCCGAAGTTCAAGCGCGCCGGGGCACAGGTGTTCGGCATCTCCCGCGACTCGCTGAAGTCGCACGACAACTTCTGCGCCAAGCAGGGTTTCAAGTTCCCACTGATCAGCGACGCCGATGAGGTGCTGTGCAACGCTTTCGACGTGATCAAGATGAAGAACATGTACGGCAAGCAGGTACGTGGCATCGAACGCAGCACCTTTTTGATCTCTCCTGACAGCAAGCTCGTGCAGGAATGGCGCAAGGTCAAAGTCGCCGGCCATGCCGATGCGGTGCTGGAAGCACTGAAGGCCGCTCAAACCAAGTGACCCACATCCCGTTCCAACCCATGTCATCGCCCTGCCCTGCAGGTGCGATGGCGTGACCCTGTCCCGCCACCAGGAATCGACGATGACCCGAGGCAAGCGCATCTACGTACTGGATACCAACGTGCTGATGCACGACCCGACCGCGCTGTTCAAATTCGAGGAACATGATGTCTACCTGCCCATGCAGGTGATCGAGGAGCTGGACAACGGCAAGAAGGGCACCACCGAAGCGAGCCGCAACGCCCGCCAGGTGAGCCGCTTCCTCAACGAGCTGATCGAAGCGTCCGGCATCGGCAGCGTGCAGAACGGCGTGCCGCTGGCACGACCCAAGGGCCTGCAGCTGCGTGGCGCGCAGAGCGCCGGCAACCTGTACTTCCAGACCAGCCACTTCGAGGCCGGCAAGAGCTTTGGCAAGGTGATCCCGGACAATGCCATCCTCGGCGCGATCCTGGCATTGAAGGAACAGCACCCGGAAACCCCGGTGGTGTTCATCTCCAAGGACATCAACCTGCGGATCAAGGCCGCAATCGCCGGCATCGACTCGGAGGATTACGAGAACGACCGCGCGCTGGACGATTTCAGCCTGCTCTACACCGGCGCCACCGTGCTGCCGGAAGATTTCTGGAAGAAGCACAGCGAAGGCCTGCGCAGTTGGAGCGACAAGGGCCGCACCAGCTACGAAATCATGGCCGCAGACGATGAGGATTGGCATCCCAACCAGTTCGCTTACCTGCACGGCGACGACGAAGTCGAGCTGAAGGTCAGCAAGGTCGAGGGCGATGGCCGCGTTACCTTGTCGGTGGTCAATGACTTCCGCCACGGCTCGCATTCGGTCTGGGGCATCACCGCACGCAACCGCGAGCAGAACTTCGCACTCAACGCGCTGATGGACCCGGAGATCGATTTCGTTACCCTGCTCGGCACCGCCGGCACCGGCAAAACGCTACTGGCACTGGCCGCCGGCCTGGCGCAGACGATGGATACACAGCGCTACCGCGAGATCATCATGACCCGCGCCACGGTCAGCGTCGGCGAGGACATCGGCTTCCTGCCCGGCACCGAAGAGGAAAAGATGACGCCGTGGATGGGCGCGCTCACCGACAACCTGGAAGTGCTGACCCACAACCAGGACGGCGGCGCCTGGGGCCGTGCGGCCACCAACGATCTGCTGGCCAGCCGCATCAAGATCCGCTCGATGAACTTCATGCGCGGGCGCACCTTCCTGTCGCGTTATCTGATTCTGGACGAGGCACAGAACCTCACCCCCAAGCAGATGAAGACCCTGATCACCCGCGCCGGCCCCGGCACCAAGATCGTCTGTCTGGGCAATGTCGAGCAGATCGACACCCCCTACCTCACCGAAACCACGTCCGGCCTCACCTATGCGGTGGACCGTTTCAAGAATTGGCCGCACAGTGCACACATCACACTGCGTCGGGGCGAACGTTCGCGCCTGGCCGATTACGCTTCGGAGGTTCTGTGAAACAGCTGCATACCCTGTCCCTGTTGGCCGCAGCCACACTGGCCGTAGCCGCCTGCACGCCGTCGAACACGCGCCCTGGCAGCGTGCCGACGGCGGTAAAGACGGGACAGTCCTGGGTGGTCACCCGCCCCGTGGTCGCCGCGCAGGTGCTGGACACCTGCTCGCGCGACAGCCCCGCCAAGCACGCCGGTGAAGTCACAGGCTACTGGGCGCCCAGCCGTGCCGATATCGATGCACTGGAAAGCCGCCTTGCGCAGCTGCAACCCGTCATTGCCGAGCCGGCTTTGTCCGGCCGGCAGTACGTGGGCTTCGAGTCCGGTGGCAAGCGGCTGATCTACATCAACGCCTTCACCCTGCCCGACCACAGCGAAATCGACCCGGGCCGCGAAGCAATCCGGGCCTGCGATGGCGGCGCGCAGTTCTGGGGCGCCGTCTACGACCCGCAAGCCGGCACCTTCAGCAGCATCGAACGCAACGGCGCCAAGTCGTCGCCCTGACCCGGCGGCGCGATGAAGGTCCGCCTGCCCACCTGGGTCTGGATCGGTGCGATTGCGCTGTCCTGCGTGGCTGGCATGGTCAACGCGGTCGGTTTTCTGGGGTTTGAGCATCAAGCGGTCAGCCATGTCACCGGCAGCACCAGCCAGCTCGGCATTGCCTTGGCGCATGCCGACTGGCGCTCGGTCGGTCACCTCTGGGGCCTGCTGATCGCCTTTGCGCTGGGCGCGATGCTCAGCGGCTTGATCATCCAGGACAGCACCCTCCAGCTTGGCCGCCGCTATGGCGTTGCGCTGGCACTGGAATCGGCGCTGTTGCTGCTGGCCATTCCCCTGTTCAAACAGCAACAGGTCTGGGGCGCACTGGCCGCGGCGATGGCCTGCGGACTGCAGAACGCGCTGGCCACCACTTTCAGCGGCGCGGTCGTGCGCACCACCCACCTGAGCGGCATGTTCACCGATCTTGGCATCGGCCTGGGTCATCTGCTGCGCGGCCTGCCCGTACCGATGCACCGGCTGACCCTGAGCGGCCTGATCATCAGCGGCTTTCTGGCCGGCGGTGTACTCGGCGCATGGCTGTTCGCGCGCTGGCAGTACGACGCCCTGCTGGTACCGGCCATGCTGACCGGATTGAGCGGCCTGGGTTATGTGCTGTACCGGCAATGGGCCGTGCGCCGGCAGGGATGAAGCAGGCCCTCGGCAAACACTGCACAATCGGCCAATGAGTCCTTCCACCCCCGTTTCCGCCCTGACCATTGCCGGCTCCGATTCCGGCGGCGGCGCAGGCATTCAAGCCGACCTCAAAGCCTTTGCCGCGCACCGCGTGCATGGCCTGTCCGCAATCACCGCACTCACCGCACAGCACACCCGTGGCGTCACCGCCGTGCATGTGCCGCCGCTGGATTTCCTGCGCGCGCAGATCGATGCGTGTTTCGATGACTTCGATATCCACGCCGTCAAGCTCGGCATGCTGGCCAATGCCGAGGTGATCCATCTGGTCGCCGACGCATTGGAACAACGGCGCCCGCCGCAGATCGTGATCGACCCGGTGATGGTCGCCACCAGCGGCGCCAAGCTGCTCGAAGACAGCGCGCTGCGCGCGATGCGCGAGCGGCTGCTGCCGCTGGCAACCCTGCTGACCCCGAATACGCCGGAAGCAGAGCTGCTGCTCGGGCGCAGCATCAGCAACGCCGACGACGCTGAAGATGCCGCCGCCGCGCTGCTCGACATGGGCGCCGGCGCGGTCCTGCTCAAAGGCGGCCATCTACTGGAAGGCAGCCGGGTCATCGACCGCTATTTCGATGGCGTCAGCCGCGAGGAATTCAGCCATGTTCGGCTGCCGGTGGATGCACACGGCACCGGCTGCACCCTGGCTTCCGCCATCGCCGCGCAGCTGTGCTGCGGGCTGTCGCTGGCCAACGCCTGCGAAGCGGCGATCGACTACGTCGCCCGTGGCCTGCAGGGCGGCTACCACCCGGGCCGCAGCGATGTGATGGTACTGGATCACTTCGGCGCGGCGCGCCCGGCATGAACCTCGGCGCCGAGACAACCCCACAAGCAAGCGCGCTGCGCGTCAGCAGCGCCGATGGCCACAGCTTCGAACTATTAGCCTACCTCCCCACCAAGCCGCGCGCCTGCCTGCTATGGCTGCCGGCATTGGGGGTTGCGGCCCGCCACTACCAGGCCTTCGCCCAAGCGCTGGCAGAACACGGCATTGCGGTATTCCTGCACGAATGGCGCGGCAACGGCAGCAGCAGCCTGCGTCCTGACCGCAGCCACGACTGGGGCTACAAAGAGCTGCTGCAACTCGACCTGCCCGCAGCCGAAGCCGCCGTACACAGCGCACTGCCAGGGCTCCCGTTCCGGCTGGGTGGCCACAGCCTCGGCGGCCAGCTCAGCTGCTGTTATGCGGGCCTGCGCGAGACCGAACTGGACGCGCTATGGCTGGTCGCCAGCGGCACGCCATGGTGGCGGAGCTTCCCGCCACCGCGTGGCTGGTTGCTGCCCTTGGCGTATCGCTTCCTGCCTTGGCTGGCACAACGCAACGGCACCCTGCCCGGACGCCGCGTCGGCTTCGGCGGTACCGAAGCACGCGGCCTGATACGCGACTGGGCACGCGTTGGCTTGAGCAATCACTACGCTGCGCAGAACCTGCCCATCGATCTGGAAGCCGGCATGCGCCGCATCAGCGCACCGACGCGCGCAGTGGTGATGGACCACGATTGGTTGGCACCGGTCAGTTCAATGCAGCAACTGTTGGCAAAGCTTCCCGCCTCTGCGCACAGCCTGAAACTACTGTCATCGGCCGAGCTGGGCGTGGTCGCTGACCACTTTCATTGGATGAAATCGCCACAGAACGTGGCCTACGCACTGATTCATCCCGAAGATTAAGAAATTTTCACAAAAGCGTTGACGCAAACGGCTCAAATCCGCATAATCTCGCTCCTGGCAACGACGCGCTCGTAGCTCAGTTGGATAGAGTACCTGGCTACGAACCAGGTGGTCGGGAGTTCGAATCTCTCCGAGCGCACCATGTCAGAACGCAGATATAATCTGCACCGCTTCAAACTACAACAGCAATGTTGAGCGCTCGTAGCTCAGTTGGATAGAGTACCTGGCTACGAACCAGGTGGTCGGGAGTTCGAATCTCTCCGAGCGCACCAATACCAAAAACAGCAGGCATTGCCTGCTGTTTTTTTATGTGCGTTTTGCGGATGGATTATCACGCCGGACAAAACAGCACTGAAGCAAGCACCAGAGCCCCGCAATAACCAACGTCGAGTGTAGCGCCGAGCCGTGCTCGGCAGAGGCCTCCCCAGCAATGCCCGAAGGCATCGCCAGCGCGCCACGACCCCGCGAAGCAGCAGCCCGCAAGCACCACTCCACCCAAGCAGCACCAACACCGCAGCGACAGCACGAGCAGAGCGAAGCCGCACGGACTGGATCCACACGCATGCCTGCAACCTGAGCGTCCACCAGCTTCGCGGTTTACACCGCTCCCACAAAAGCATGCGGGCGCGCCAGCGCCTCGGCGCAGCATGCAATTCTGTAGTGCCGAGCCATGCTCGGCAGAGGCCTTGCAAGCGTCGCCACAGCGCACCGGCGGCCACCAGCACCCGAGCGCCCCACCCCATAGAGGGCCCGCATAAACAGCGACACCGGCCTTATTGAATTCACCAAGGCCCTGCAATCTGATCGCCCGCCAGCTTCGCGGCTTACACCGCTCCCGCAAAAGCACGCGGGCACACAGGCACCCCAGCGCAGCACACAGCTCTGTAGTGCCGAGCCATGCTCGGCAGAGCCTACAAGCGTCGCCACAGCGCATCGCCACTCACAGCTACACCCAGACGACACCGATCCCGCAGCGGGCCGCATATGCCGCGACACTGGCCCTATTGAATCCAAGACCCAGCAATCCGATCGCCCGCGAGCTTCGCGGCTCACGCCGCTCCTACAAAAACGCAGACAGGCGCGCCGGCACATCGAAACAGAAACTCATCAACAGCAGCCGCTACTACAAAACCAACAGACACAAAAAAGCCCCTTGAAAGGGGCTTTTTTGAAACTGGCGGAGTGAGAGGGATTCGAACCCTCGATAGAGCTTTTAACCCTATACTCCCTTAGCAGGGGAGCCCCTTCAGCCACTCGGGCATCACTCCGTTTCTTTTGCCCCGCCGCGTGTATTCCGAAGCGGGGCGCGAAGAATAACGTTAAACGAGGTGAAAGGTAAACCCTTATTCGGAAGTTTCTTCACTTCCGGGGGTCGCGGGCTCATCGCCACGCTGGATACGCTGGAAAATCTCCTCACGATGCACCGCCACATCCTTCGGAGCGGTGATACCGATACGTACCTGGTTGCCCTTGACGCCGAGCACGGTCACGCTGACCGAGTCGCCGATCATCAAGGTTTCGCCTACACGGCGAGTCAGGATCAACATTTTGCAAATCTCCATGGAACCGGCAGGGTTTCCCGCCGGCATTGGCGCGCTTCTAGCTATGCGCCCCACGACAAAGGGAAAAGACTCCCAATGTTAACGTCAGGGCGCAAACACCTACAAGGTGCTTGGCTTGTCACATTCAGGCCAGATGTGGCTTGACCCATGCCAGGACGCCCTCAAGGGCCGCCACCAGCTTGGGACCATCCTCACCACCGCCCTGGGCCATGTCCGGGCGACCGCCGCCCTTGCCGCCGATCTGGGCCGCCACGTGCGCCAGCAACTCGCCCGCCTTGACCTTGCCCGCAGCTGCGCCGTTGACACCGGCAACCAGCGCCGCCTTGCCATCCTGCACGCCCGCCAGCACGATCACCGCGTCACCCAGCTGCTGCTTCAAGCGATCCACCGCATCGCGCAGGGCCTTGGCATCAAAGCCTTCCAGACGCACTGCCAGCACCTTGACCCCGGCCACATCCACCGCCGAGCCACCCAGGTCAGCGGTAGCGCCGGAGGCGACCTTGGCCTTGAGGGCCTCCAGCTCGCGCTCCAGCTTCTTCTGCCGTTCGGCCAGCTGGCGGATCTTGTCGACCACATCACCGGCACTGCCGCCGAGCAGCTGCGCTGCCTCATGCAGGCGCGCTTCCTCGTCGGCCACGTAATCCAGCGCACCCTGCCCGGTCACGGCCTCGATACGACGCACGCCCGAGGACACACCGCCTTCGGAAGTGATCTTGAACAGGCCGATATCGCCGGTGCGCGACACGTGGGTACCGCCGCACAGCTCGGTGGAGTACTCGCCCATCTTCAGCACGCGGACGTTTTCGCCGTACTTCTCGCCGAACAATGCCATGGCGCCGAAATCCAGCGCTTCCTGCATGCCCATGTTGTGCACTTCGGCGGCGTTGTTGGCGCGCACCTGCTCGTTGACCTTGCGCTCGATGACCGCCAGTTCCTCGGCGCTGATCGGCTGGAAATGCGAGAAATCGAAGCGCAGGCGATCCGGCGCCACCAGCGAGCCCTTCTGCTGCACATGCGTGCCCAGCACTTCGCGCAGGGCGGCATGCAGCAGATGGGTAGCCGAGTGATTGAGGATGGTGGCGCTGCGACGCGATGCATCCACCGCACCAGCCAGCACGTCACCGAGCTTCAGCGCGCCCTGCTCCAGCGTGCCGACATGGCCGTGGAACTGCCCAGCGAACTTCTGCGTGTCGCTGACCGCCAGCTTCACACCGGAAGCCGACAACACGCCGGTATCACCGACCTGGCCACCGGATTCGGCATAGAACGGGGTCTGCGCGGTGAACACGATGACCTCATCGCCAGCCTGTACGGCGTCCACCGGGCGGCCATCCTTGATCAGCGCGACGACCTTCAGGCCATCAGCCTGCAGCGCGTCGTAGCCGAGGAACGCGGTCGGCGACAGCGTGGCGACCAGTTCGGCCGGCAAGCTCACACCACCACCGAACTTGCCGGCGGCACGCGCGGTTTCGCGCTGGTGTTCCATCGAGGCATCAAAGCCGGCCATGTCCACCGTCATGCCGCGCTCGCGCGCGATATCGGCGGTCAGGTCAACCGGGAAGCCGTAGGTGTCGTACAGACGGAAAGCATCCACACCGGGGATGACACCATCGCTGACCTTGGCCGCGACGTCGTCGAAGATCTTCATGCCCGAATCGAGGGTTTCAGCGAAACGCTCTTCTTCTGCCAGCAAAGCACGCACCACCGTGTCGGCCTGTGCGGGCAATTCCGGGTAGGCCTCGCCCATCTGCTCGATCAGGGTCGACACCAGCTTGTTGAAGAACGGCTGACGCACGCCCAGCATCCAGCCATGACGCAGAGCGCGGCGGATGATGCGGCGCAGGACGTAGCCGCGGCCTTCATTGGACGGCAGCACGCCGTCGACGATCAGGAATGAGCAGGCGCGGATGTGATCGGCGATCACCCGCAGCGACTTGTTTTCCAGGTCAGCCATGCCGGTCAGCTCGGAAGCCTTGCGGATCAGCGCCTGGAACAGGTCGATCTCATAGTTGGTATGCACGTGCTGCAGGATCGCCGCCAGGCGCTCCAAGCCCATGCCGGTATCCACGCACGGCGCCGGCAGCGGCTGCAGCGAGCCATCGGGCTGGCGATCGAACTGCATGAACACCAGGTTCCAGATCTCGATGAAGCGGTCACCGTCCTCGTCCGGCGAGCCCGGCGGGCCACCGGCGATGTGGTCGCCATGGTCGAAGAAGATCTCGGTGCAGGGACCACAGGGGCCGGTATCGGCCATCTGCCAGAAATTATCCGAAGCGAACGGCGCCCCCTTGTTGTCGCCGATGCGCACGATGCGATCTTCCGGGATGCCAACCATGTCGCGCCACAGCGCATAGGCCTCGTCATCGGTCTGGTAGACGGTGACCAGCAGGCGCTCGGCCGGCAGCTTCCAGACCTGGGTCAGCAGCTCCCAGGCCCAGGCAATGGCGTCCTTCTTGAAGTAATCACCGAAGGACCAGTTGCCCAGCATCTCGAAGAAGGTGTGATGGCGGGCGGTATAGCCGACCTGGTCCAGGTCGTTGTGCTTGCCACCGGCGCGCAGGCAGCGCTGGACGTCGGCAGCGCGCACGTAGCTGCGCTTTTCCGCGCCCAGGAACACGTCCTTGAACTGGACCATGCCCGAGTTGGTGAACAGCAGGGTCGGGTCATTGCCCGGAACCAAAGGTGCCGACGGCACGATGGTGTGGCCTTTGCCCTTGAAGAATTCGAGGAAATCAGCGCGGATCTGGGAGGTAGTAAATTTGGCAGGTGTATTCATGGGGACTGGCGATAAGCTGGCAAACGGGTCCCAGCAGCCTGTGCAGGCGCGGGAATTCGGGACAACCGAAACCCTGAAAGGGTATCAGGCCCAGCCCGCGCAGTCCTCATCAGTCCTCTGGATCATAACGACTGGCCTGGCGGATACAGTTGCCATCAAAACCACGCCGGGCCAATAGATCCGCGGCTTTGCGCCGCTGCGCCAGATCTTCCGGGCCACTGGCACCAAAACGGCGGCAAACCAACTCGCGTGCGTTTTCAGCCCAATCGCCTTCAAAGGAGGCCATGGCGGCCTCGATCTGCTCGCTGCCCAAGCCATGGGTGCCAAGCTCCGCGCGGATATGCAGCGGCCCGTAGCCGCTGCCAGCACGGTTGCGCACCACGGATTGGGCGAAACGCGTGTCGTCCTGCCAGCCTTCTTCGGCCAAGCGCGCGACCGCCGCATCGACCGCATCGGGATCAACACCTCGCGATTTCAACTTGCGGCCAAGCTCCTTGCGCGAATGCTCGCGCCTGACCAGCAGCCCCAACGCGCGCTGCAACGGCGTCTGCTGACGGCCACGCTTGGTTTTGCCCGCAGGCTGGTCATCCATCTCGGTCATAACACCTACTACGCCCAATCCCGGCAACGCCCAACCCCGTCCCATCCCTGGAGCGGGGCCTTCATGGACAAAATGCCGCAGGAGCGGACGACGTCACTGACGATGCGCCGCCCGCTCCCGCGGGAAAATCACTCCTCGCCGTCCTCTGCGTCGCCTTCTTCGCGCGCCGCTTCGGTGGGCTGGAACTTCTCACGCAGCTCGGCTTCCAGGCGGACCGCAACCTGCGGGTTGTCGCGCAGGTAACCGCGGGCATTGTCCTTGCCCTGGCCAATGCGCTCCTCACCGTAGCTGTACCAAGCGCCAGCCTTTTCAACCAACTTGGCTTCCACGCCCATGTCGATCAGCTCGCCCTCACGGGAAATGCCTTCGCCGTAGAGGATTTCGGTGATGACCTGCTTGAACGGCGGTGCCAGCTTGTTCTTGACCACCTTGATCTTGGTCTGGTTGCCGATGATCTCGTCACCCTTCTTGATCGCGCCGATACGGCGGATATCCAGGCGCACCGAGGCATAGAACTTCAATGCATTGCCGCCGGTGGTCACTTCCGGGCTCTGGCCCGGCATCATCACGCCGATCTTCATGCGCAGCTGGTTGATGAAGATGACCAGCGTATTGGAACGCTTGATGTTGCCGGTCAGCTTGCGCAGCGCCTGGCTCATCAGACGTGCCTGCAGGCCCGGCAGCTGGTCGCCCATTTCACCTTCGATTTCAGCACGCGGGGTCAGCGCGGCGACCGAGTCGACCACCACGATATCGACCGAGCTGGAACGCACCAGCATGTCGGCGATTTCCAGCGCCTGTTCACCCGTATCGGGCTGCGACAGCAGCAGGTCGTCAACATTGACGCCCAGCTTGGCGGCGTAGATCGGGTCCAGGGCGTGCTCGGCGTCGATGAAGGCGGCAGTGCCGCCCAGCTTCTGGCATTCGGCAATCGCCTGCAGGGTGAGAGTGGTCTTGCCCGAGGATTCCGGCCCGTAGATTTCGACCACGCGGCCCTTCGGCAGGCCGCCGATGCCCAGTGCGATATCGAGCATCAACGAGCCCGTAGGAATGACCTCGACGGGTTCGACAACACGGTCGCCCATGCGCATCACCGAGCCTTTGCCGAACTGCTTTTCGATCTGACTCAGTGCAGCGGTAAGCGCGCGCTTCTTGTTCTCGTCCATCGCGTTCGTCCTCGGGGTTGTTTTCGTTGATTTCGTCATGGGGTCCACTGTAGGGGAGTCGTATCGCACAGGCTGAGACTGCTGCCGAGACGACAAAATTATTGGGCTGACAAGGATACCGACAGCAGCCCAAACACCCGCCCCACGTAAGAGAAACAGACAGTTACGGCTGCGGAATGCGCGGATTTCGAATCCGCGGGCTCCAAATCAGCAGAATTCAGCGGTTGGGCCGCAGCAGGCCGCAATACAGCCCCTCGATGGAGAAATCCTGGTCGGGCAGGACTTCGATCGGTGCGTAGTCGGGGTTGCGGGGCAGCAGGCGGATGCGGTCCTTGGCGATCTTCAGCAGCTTGACGGTGATTTCATCGTCGATACGCGCCACCACGATCTGCCCGGAGAGCGCGTCACGGGTGCGGTGCACGCCGATCAGATCGCCGTTGAAAATGCCCTCGTCGATCATCGAATCACCCTGCACCTTGAGCAGGTAATCCGGTGCCGGCGAGAAAAACACCTTGTCCAGCACCACATAGTCGTCCGAGCCGATGTCCGCCCCGATCGGCAGGCCCGCAGCGACCCGCCCGAGGATGGGCAGGCGCAGCACGTCATCGTTGGCGGCCGGTGCGGGACTCTGCGGGGCTGCATCGCCCTCGCCTTCCTGGCGTACCAGCCGGATGCCACGGGCGCGGCCGGGGACGCGCTCGATGGCGCCTGCCGCTTCCAGGGCGTCCAGATGATATTGGGCCGAACGTACGCCCTTGAAACCAAAGGCGCGGGCGATCTCGGTCTGTGATGGCGGCATGCCCTCGGCCTCGATGCGCTCGGCGATCAAGTCAAGGATGGCCTGCTGGGTGTCGGTCAGGTTCATGGTTAGTAGTATTACTACTAACAAAAAGAACTGCAAGCCCCTTCGTCGTAAATCAGGAATGCCGCCCGCTGCGCCAGATCGAGAACAGGATCCACACCCCGCAGATGCCGGCACCGACAAAGCCAAGCAAGCCCAGGGCCAGGAACCAGCGGCTGGAGAGCCCGCCAACGCTGTGCATCACGATCGAGGAACCAATGATCAGCGCTGCAGTAATCACCCCAACCACCAAGCGGTTGGCGGCGCGGTTGACCTGGTCGCCAAAGCCCTGCAACGCGGTGGTTTCCACCCTCAGCTTGAGCTGCCCGCGGCGCGCGGCCTGCACCAGCCGACGCAGGTCGCGCGGCAGTTCGCCGGCGAAATCCAGCATCCCCAGCAGGCTGCGGCGGCCACGCTTGAGCAGTGCCTTGGGAGCGTAGCGCTGCATCACCACCCGCTCCAGGAACGGACGCGCGGCACTGGCCATGTCGAAATCTGGATCCAGCTGCCGGCCCATGCCCTCCAGGGTAAGGAAGGCCTTGATCATCAGCGCCAGGTCGGCCGGCAAGGTCAGGCTGTAACTGCGCAGCAGCTGGGTGATGTCGCCCAGCATCAGGCCGATGCGCAGATCCTTCAGTGGCACGCCGCGGTACTGATCGACGAACTGGCTGATGTCCTGCTGCAGCCGGGCCTCGTCAACCTCCACACCGCCGGCCCAGTCCAGCAGCACATCGGCCACCGCCTGCGGCTCCTGCTCGACCAGCCCGTGCAACAGCTGTGCAACCTGGAAGCGGCGCGCTTCGGACAGTGCGCCAACCATGCCGAAGTCGATCACGCCTATGCGGCCATCGTGCATGTAGAAGATGTTGCCCGGATGCGGATCGGCATGGAAATAGCCGTCTTCAAGCACCATTTTCAACACGATATCGGCACCGCGGCGGGCCAATGCAGCGCGGTCCAGACCTGCGGCATCGAGGGCGTCGAGTTTGCGGCCCGGGATGCCGTCCACGAAGTCCTGCACGTTGAGGCTTTCGCAGGTCCACTGCCAATGCACGCTGGGAATAAGAATGTCGTTGCGGCCCTCGAAGTTGCGCGCGATGCGTTCGGCGTTGCGGCATTCAGCGGCAAAGTCCATTTCGCTGCGCAGCGAGACGGTGAACTGCTGCACCACTTCGGCCGGGCGATAGCGGCGCAGGTCCGGCAGGCGTGCTTCGACGATCTCCGACAGCCGCGCCAACAGGCGCAGATCCGCCTCGACCACATCACGGATGCCGGGACGACGGATCTTCAGTACCACTTCGCGCCCGTCGTGGAGCCGCGCGCGATGCGCCTGCGCCAGCGAGGCAGCGGCCATCGGGGTTTCATCGAGGAAGGCGAATACCTGCGACGGCGGCGCACCCAGATCGGCCTCCAGTTGCTCGCGGATCGCGGCATACGGTAATGGCGGCACTGCGTTCTGCAGTTCGGACAACTCGGCGATCCATTCCGGCGGCAACAGATCCACGCGGGTGGCCAGCACCTGGCCGAGCTTGACGAAGGTAGGCCCCAGTTCCTGCATTGCGCTGCGCACACGTACCGGCGCGGTCATCCGCAGCATCTGTTGGCTGTCGTTCCAACGCACCAGGCGACCGGCGCGTTCGAGCACCGAAGCAAGCCCGGTGCGGCGCACTACGTCGCCAAAGCCATAACGGATCAGGACGCCGGCAATTTCCTGCAGCCGGCCCAGATCACGGACGGTGCCCAGTGTTTCCCACATCAATGCTTACCCCGCTTGGTGGCAGGGCCAGCATGTCACAGTTGCTCGGCAATGCCGTGCAATGCCGCACCCACGGTTTGCCTGCGTACGGCATCGCGGTCGCCGTCGAACTGGAACAACTGCGCGCGGGCATAGCCGCCGCGTCGCTTCCAGCCTATCCAGACGCTGCCCACCGGTTTGTCCGGGCTGCCGCCTCCGGGGCCGGCAATACCGGTAACCGCCACCGCAATGCCGGCACCGGAATTGATCAAGGCGCCAGCCACCATTTCCAGAACGGTTTCGCGGCTCACTGCGCCGTACTGCTCCAGCGTCTGCGCCCGCACACCGAGCAGGCGCTGCTTGGCCTCGTAGCTATAGACCACCATGCCGCAATCGAAGAATGCCGAGGAACCGGCTATGTCGGTCATGCTCTTGGCGATCCAGCCGCCACTGCAGCTTTCCGCGGTCACCAGTTGCAGCGAGGCTTGCTGCAGGCGCTCGCCAAGCGCGGCAGCCTGGGCATTGAGATCGGCATCGGTTGGATTGGACATCGCGGTAGCAGGGGTTGGTGGGTAACCCTGCCGTTTTACCGCAGATCAGGCCTGCGTGTCAGGGCACAGCTGTTGGGCTGTCCTGCGCGTGTGCCGGCATTGCGTACGGGCGGGGTTCGCCGTGTAGCTGATGAAGTTGGCCATACGTCGTTTTGCGGGCTGGCGGTGTGCTGTCTTCGCGGCTTACGCCGCTCCTACAAAAAAGAGCTGCGCGCTGGCAATGTCGTTCCAGGTTCACGTAGCTGGGGGAACTGTGGGAGCGGCGTAAGCCGCGAAGCTGAGGGTGTGGGGATCGCAAGCAGTTTTGCCGCCTGACACTTTGCGAGCTTCGCGGCTTATGCCGCTCCCACAAACAAGCGGTTGATGCGGCCGCATTTTTTGCGAGTACTGCCAGAGCTGGAACAAGACAGCCGGCCAATGGCCGGCTGTCTTTCCCCTCATCAGCTCAACCGGCAAGTTGCCGATCTCACCACTCGGGCAGCTTTTCCGGCAACAGCGGTTTGATCACCGCGCCTTCTTCGCTGGCAGCCAGCTTCTCGGCCTCGGCGATCGGAATGTCCACTTCGATCAGCCAGCCGTCTTCGTCAGCCTGTTCACTGCGGATGACTTCCAACTGGTGCAGGCGTGCGCGCAGGCGGCCCGCACTGGGCGGCAAACGCACGCTGCCGGTGACATGCTGCAGGCCCAGGCGTTTGCCGAGCACGGACTGCAGCAATTCCAGCCCACGGCCGTCGCGCGCGGAAACCCACACCCGCTCTCGCCGTGATTCATCCGGTACGCCGTCTTGTGCATCGTGGCGCACTTCGGCACCTTCGATACGATCGATCTTGTTGAACACCAGCAGCTGCGGCAAGTCGCCCGCACCTACGGCTTCCAGAACCTCATCGACCTGGGCGATGCGCTCTTCACGCAGCGGATCGGCGGCATCGACAAGATGCAGCAGGAAATCCGCTTCGCGCGCTTCGGACAGCGTCGAGCGGAATGCCGCCACCAGATCATGCGGCAGGTTGCGCACGAAGCCGACGGTATCGGCCAGCATCGCATTGCCGCCCGGCAAGCTGATCCGCCGCACGGTCGGGTCCAGTGTGGCGAACAACTGGTCGGCGGCGTAGGCCTCGGCACCGGTCAAGGCATTGAACAACGTGGACTTGCCGGCATTGGTGTAGCCGACCAACGCGATACGCGGCATTTCGCTGCGGACCCGCGCACGGCGCATCTGGGTGCGCTGTACCTCCACCTTTTCCAGGCGTTTCTGCAACTGCTCGACCCGCTTCTGCAGCAGGCGGCGGTCGGTTTCCAGCTGGGTTTCACCCGGGCCACGCAAACCGATGGAACCACCGCGCTGACGCTCAAGATGGGTCCAGCCGCGCACCAGCCGGGTGGCCATATGCCGCAGCTGGGCCAGCTCGACCTGCAGCTTGCCCTCGTGGCTGTGCGCCCGCTGGGCGAAGATATCCAGGATCAGACCGGTGCGATCGATCACGCGCCGCTCCAGGTAGCGCTCAAGGTTGCGCTCCTGCACCGGGCTGAGTTGATGATTGACCAGCACCAGATCGGCACCGGTGGCATCGGCCGCAGCTTTTACCTCTTCCAGCTTGCCGCTGCCAATCAGGGTGGAAGGATTGGGCCGGTCCATGCGCGCGCTTATCGTCGCGGCGATGGTTGCCCCGGCCGAACGTGCCAGATCGGTGAATTCTTCCAGCACATCTTCTTCCAGCCGGCCAACATGCGGCTGGATCAACAGCGCATGTTCGCCCTTTTTAGAGCGATCAAACATGCGCCGCCACCTGCTTATTCGTTGTCGTTGTCAATTTCGTCATCAGCTGCTTGGCTTCCATCACCCGATTGCACGTAACCACCACCCGGCCCCACGCGCACATTGCGCGCCGGCACCACCGTGGAAATAGCGTGCTTGTAGACCATCTGGCTGACGGTGTTACGCAGCAGCACCACAAACTGATCGAACGATTCGATCGTGCCCTGCAACTTGATGCCATTCACCAGGTAGACCGAAACCGGCACGCGCTCACGGCGCAACGCATTCAGAAACGGATCCTGCAAAGACTGCCCCTTGGACATCGTCTACTCCTCGTTATTGTTTTTATGAACCGGACTGATGGCGGCGTCCCCTGCCCGCCCGGAACCCTGATGGTACACCGGCAGGCGCTCGCTCAGCCTTCCAGAAAGCGGGAAACCGCGTTCCGCACACCAGACATGTCCCGAACCGGGTCAAACCAGCGCGCATCCAGCTCGCCGCGCAGCCAGGTGATCTGCCGTTTGGCCAACTGGCGGGTGGCAAACACGCCCTTGTCGCGGAATTCAGCGGCACTGCCCTGGCCGTCCAGGAACTGCCAGGCCTGCCGGTAACCGACCGCGCGTACCGCCGGCAGGTCCAGTGGAGCGGCTACAGCCGCCATCTGCGGCAATGCCCGCAGGGCCCGCACCTCGTCCAGGAAGCCGCGCTCCAGCATCAGGTCGAAGCGGCGCTCGATACGCTGGTGCAGCACCGCGCGCTCGGCCGGGGCCAGCACCAGTTTCAGCACCCGCGCCGGCAGCCGCGCGATGCCCGGCAATGCCTGCCAATAGCTGATCGGCTTGCCGGTCAGGCGGTACACCTCCAGCGCCCGCTGGATGCGCTGCGGGTCGGTGGCATGGATGCGCGCGGCAGCCACCGGGTCCAGCTGCGCCAACTGGGCATGCAGGGCCGGCCAACCGCAGATCTCGGCCTCGGCGGCAATCGCTGCGCGCGTGGCCGGGTCCGCCTCCGGCATTGGCGACAGGCCCTGCAGCAAGGCACGGAAATACAGGCCGGTACCGCCGGCCAGTATCGGCAATTTGCCGCGCGCGACAATGTCACGCACTGCCGCCGTTGCATCGGCAGAAAACTCGGCAGCCGAATACGTCTGCCAGGGGTCACGCAGGTCCAGCAGATGGTGGGGAATGCCATCCTGCTCGGCGGCATCCGGCTTGGCCGCACCTATCTCCAGGCCACGGTAGACCAGTGCCGAATCGACGCTGACGATCTCACCGTCATAAGCCTTGGCCAAGGCAATGGCCGCCGCGGTCTTGCCCGAAGCGGTAGGCCCCATCAGGGCGATGGCCAATGGCCGCTGATCGGCGCCCATCACTCCTCGTCCGGCCAGCGCGGCATGGCAGGTCTGTCGGCGCGCGGCGCCGGTACCGCAGCCACGGCCGCCAGCACCTTGAGCGCATCCACGGTTGCAGCCACGTCATGCACACGCACCATCATCGCGCCGTTCTGCACCGCCAGCAGATGTGCCGCCAGCGAGCCGGCTACGCGTTCGGCAGCCAGCGCACGGCCGGTGACATCGCCGATGCAGCGCTTGCGCGAAAAGCCCGCCAGCAGCGGCGCGCCCAGGCTGTTCAAACGCGCCTGCGCCGCCAGCAAGGCGAAATTCTGCGCGGTGTCCTTGTTGAAGCCATAGCCCGGGTCGAGCAGCAGCCGCTTGCGCCCGATGCCTGCCATTTCGGCGGCAAAGATGCGCTCGGCGAGGAAGCGCTGCACATCCCCGGCGATATCGACATAGCTGTTTGCAACACCGGCGTCGTAAGGCCCGCCAACCGCGTGCATCAACACTACCGCCGCGTTGGAGGCCGCAACCACCTCCAGTGCACCGGGCTGCTGCAGGGCCTGCACGTCGTTGATCATGTGCGCACCGGCAGCGAGCGCAGCGCGCATCACCTCGGGCTTGAAGGTGTCCACGCTCAACGGCACCGGCACCCGCGCAGCCAGGGCTTCGATCACCGGCACAACCCGATCGATTTCCTCCTGCACCGACACCGGGCTTGCGCCGGGACGGGTGGATTCCCCGCCGATGTCGAGCAGGTCGGCCCCCTGCTCCACCAGCGCCAACGCATGCGCAACGGCTGTCGCGGTATCGGCATGCTGGCCGCCATCGGAAAACGAATCCGGGGTGACATTGACGATGCCCATTACCTGCGGCCGATCCAGCCGAAGCGTCAGGCCGCCGCATTCCAGGGTGGGGACAACATCAAACATGGGCGCTCCTGCGGACTGCAATTACACCTGGCCCAAGCCGCCACAAGCGGGGCTCAAACGGCGTTGTATCAGGGATCGTGGGCCGCCCGACGGGCAGCGGCGAGGCAAATGGCGGCCAGCGTGTCACGGCTTGTTGCGGGCGCGGATGCGGCTGCCGATCAGGCTCAGGATCACCCCCAGCACCACGCCGATGAAGATGCCGGCCAGGAAATTATCGGTCTTCACCCCGAAGCCGACGCCGGCAACGGTGGCGATGATCATTTCCGGCACATTGGCCGAGGGTGCCTTGGGCGGCGGCGGGGAAGCATTCATGGGACTGGGCCTGGAAAAACCAACATGCCGCTATTCTCGCCCAGCACGCTGGCTGGCGCATAAAAAAACGGGCCGGAAAACCGGCCCGTTTTTCATCGACTCAAGACGACTGCCTCAGTGCTGGCCGGCAGGATCGGTGATCGGCGCCACCGGCTGCGGGGCGTCGCCACCCTTGCCATCGTCGGCGCTGTCATTGTTACCGCCCTTGTCCACCCAACCGGCCGGCGGCGAAGGCTTGCGACCTTCCATGATCGCCTTGACCTGCTCGGCGTCGATGGTTTCCCAATCCAGCAGCGCGGCCGTCATTGCTTCTACGATATGGCGCTTCTCGTCCAGGATCCTGTAGGCAACGTTGTACTGCTCGTCCAGGATGCGACGGATCTCCGCGTCCACCTTCTGCTGGGTGGCCTCGGAAATGGTCTTGCTGTGCATGCCATAGCCGCCTTCTTCATCGGCGTAGACCATGATGCCCAACACATCGGACATGCCGTACTTGGTGACCATGGCACGGGCCAGCTTGGTCGCGCGCTCGAAGTCGTTGGAGGCACCGGTCGACATCTCGCCGACGAAGATCTCCTCGGCGATGCGGCCACCGAACAGGATCGCCAGCTCTTCCAGCATGCGCTCCTTGTACTTGCTGATGTGGTCATGCTCCGGCAGCTGCCAGGTCAGACCCAGGGCCCAACCGCGCGGCATGATGGTGACCTTGTGCACCGGATCGGCCTTGGGCAGCGACATGGCGACAACAGCGTGGCCGGACTCGTGATAAGCGGTATTGCGACGCTCTTCCTCACGCATGACCATGCTGCGGCGCTCAGGACCCATGTAGATCTTGTCCTTGGCGTCCTCGAAGTCCTTCATGTCGACTTCCTGCTTGTTGCGACGAGCCGCAAACAGGGCGCCTTCATTGATCAGGTTGGCCAGATCGGCACCGGAGAAACCCGGGGTACCGCGTGCCAGCACTTCCGGACGCACGTCATCGGCGGCCGGCACCTTGCGCAGGTGCACGCGCAGGATCTGCTCGCGGCCCTTGATGTCCGGCAAGCCGACCATCACCTGGCGGTCGAAACGGCCCGGACGCAGCAGCGCCTTGTCCAGCACGTCGGGACGGTTGGTGGCGGCGATCACGATCACGCCCTCACCGCCCTCGAAGCCGTCCATCTCGACCAGCATCTGGTTCAGGGTCTGCTCGCGCTCATCGTGGCCACCGCCGGTGCCCGAGCCGCGATGACGGCCCACGGCATCGATTTCATCGATGAAGATGATGCACGGCGCATGCTTCTTGGCCTGCTCGAACATGTCGCGCACGCGGCTGGCACCGACGCCGACGAACATCTCGACGAAGTCCGAACCGGAGATCGCGAAGAACGGTACCTTGGCCTCGCCGGCAATGGCGCGCGCCAGCAAGGTTTTACCGGTACCCGGCGGACCGACCATCAACACGCCGCGCGGAATCTTGCCGCCCAGCTTGGTGAACCTGGAAGGGTCACGCAGGAACTCGACCAGCTCGCCGACTTCTTCCTTGGCCTCGTCGCAACCGGCGACGTCGGCAAAGGTGACCTTGATCTGGTCTTCGCCCTGTAGCTTGGCGCGGGATTTACCGAAGGACATCGCGCCCTTGGCACCACCGCCACCGCCCTGCATCTGCCGCATCATGAAGATCCAGAAACCGATCAGCAGCAATACCGGCAGAAACTGCAGCACGATGCCCCAGAAACTCGGGCCAGCCGGTTCCTGGCGCACCACCTCAACATTCTTAGATAGCAACTGATCCAGCAACTTCGGATCAGCTGGGGTGTAAAGCATGCCGTCGGAACCATCAGCACGTTTGAAACGCAGATGGTTGGTGGTCAGCGTGGTCTTGTCGGTGTACTCGACCGACTTGATCCGGCCTGCATCCACTTCCTGCAGGAACTGCGCGTAATTGCGGGCATCGCCAGTAGCCGCTGCGCCGCTGCGCGGGGCAAAGCTCTGGAACACCACCATCAGCACGACGGCGACAACCACCCACAACAGGAGGTTCTTGGTCAGGTCGTTCATCCTCATCGGCTCCGGTGTCCCTCTAGATACTAAATACTGAAAAGTCGTATGGCTGAGCTTACTTTATCTGGGTGCGCTTGCTCAGCCCGAGGGCATAAACCTCGGATGAACGCTTGCGTGAAGCGTCCGGCTTGCGAATGGCGACTTTGTCGTAACGACGGCGCATTTCACGCACGTAGTCATCAAAGCCGACGCCCTGGAACAACTTGATCAGGAACGCCCCACCCGGCTTGAGATGGTTGTCGGCAAAATCCATCGCCAACTCCGCCAGGTGCATCATCCGCGGCTGGTCAACCGCATCCATACCACTCTTATTGGGGGCCATATCCGACAGCACAAGGTCTACCGGTACATTGCCGAGCATGGCTTCAAACTGCGATAGAACGTCTTGTTCCCTGAAGTCACCGTGAAGGAACTCCACGCCAGCCAGTGGCGGCATTTCCAGGATATCCAGCGCCAATACCCGGCCGGTATCACCCATCTGCCTGCGCACCTGCTGTGACCAGCCACCCGGGGCGGCGCCCAGATCGACCACCACCATATGCGGCTTCAGCAGCCGGTCACGCTCCAGCAGCTCCTCCAGTTTGTAGGCCGCGCGCGAGCGCATGCCCTCCTTCTGGGCCTTTTTCACAAAAGGATCGGAGAAGTGTTCTTTCAGCCAGCGCTGGCTACTTTTGCTACGGGAAGGCATTGGCAATGGGGCTCACAGGGGTGGTCATGATACCCTGAACCCCCTTGATTACCTGTAGTCCTGCATGTCTATCGTCCTGACCTCGGCCCAGAACCGATTCCTGCGCGGCATTGCGCATGACCTGAAAGCACTGCTGCAAATCGGTGGCAAAGGGGTCACCCCGGCCTTTTTGGCCGAGCTGGACGAGGTGCTGGAGCGCCACGAGCTGGTCAAGGTCAAGGTGGCTGCAGAAGATCGTGAAGCGCGCGACGCCCTGATCGACGAAATGGTCCAGGCCAGCGCTTCGGCCCTGGTGCAGCGCATCGGCCACGTCGCCGTGCTCTACCGCCCGGCCAAGGAAAAGCGCCAGATCGTTCTGCCGCGCGGCTGATCGCCGAGGAGTACCCATGCAGTTCAGTCGCGAGCTTCCTGATTACATCTATTCCCTGCGTTCAGCCGATGGCCGCCACGCGCAGGTGAACGAGCGCGCGCTGAGCCGCAGCTTCATCCTTTCGCCGAACAACTTGATCGAAGACTGGCCCGTTGCGTCGGTCGCCGAGTTGAGCGCCGAACACCTGGCACCAGCACTGGATCAGAATCCGGCGCTGGTGATCCTGGGTACGGGTGAAAAGCAGATTTTCCCGCCCGCCGCGATCATGGCAGCCTGCCTGACCCGCGGCATCGGCATCGAGGTGATGAACAACGCCTCGGCTGCGCGCACGTACAACGTGCTGGCCGGCGAAAACCGCCGCGTGGTGATGGCCATCATTCTGGAAAGCGGCCAGTAGAGCGCAGCCATGCTGCGCTGTGGCATTACCGTGCCTGGCTTTTGTGGGAGCGGCATAAGCCGCGAAGCCCATGCTCCGCCAGGTCGCAGGCAAACCAGAAAGTAAATGCTGATCCGTAGTGCCGAGCCATGCTCGGCAGGGGCCTTGCTCGCAAGGCGTCGGACAGATCACCGGCTTTGCGGCTTATGCCTTTCCTGCAAGTATGCGGGTTTGCTGGGAAAGCCCTTGCCGAGCATGGCTCGGCACTACTGGTGCGGGTTGGCTGGGAAAGCCTTGCGGAGCATGGCTCGGCACTACCGGTGCAGGTTGGCTGGGAAAGCCCTTGCCGAGCATGGCTCGGCACTACCGGTGCGGGTTTGCTGGGAAAGCCCCTGCCGAGCATGGCTCGGCGCTACCGGTGCGGGTTGGCTGGGAAGGCCTCTGCCGAGCATGGCTCGGCACTACCGGTGCGGGTTGGCTGGGAAGGCCTTTGGCGAGCGTGGCTCGGCACTACCTGCCGAGCGTTGGCCGGCGCAACCAGCTATTTTTTCGGCAGATAGATCAACGGATCGACCGGCTTGCCGTTGTAACGGATCTCGAAATGCAGCATGTCGCGTGAAGTGCCGGTGCGGCCCATCTCGGCGATCTGGTCGCCAGCCTTCACGCTCTGCCCTTCGTTGACCAGGCGCTTGCGGTTGTGACCGTAGGCCGACAGCCATTGGTCGTTGTGCTTGATGATGATCAGCTCACCGTAGCCAACCAGCCCCGCGCCGGAATACACCACCACACCCGGGCCGGCGGCTCGCACGGCCTGGCCGCTGCTGCCTGCGATATCCACGCCCTGCTTGGTGGCTTCACCGGCCACGAAACGGCCCACCAGCGCGCCCTCGGCCGGCCAGCGCCAGACGATACCGCTGTTGACCGGGGTAGCCGTCGCTGGCGGTGGCGTTGCCGGCCGGGTCGGGGTCGTCGTAGAGCCGCCTGTCGCTGGCCGACTGGCCGTGGCACCGCCCGGATACAGCCGCAGCGCCTGCCCCGGATAGATCGTGTAGGGCTCGGACAGGCCATTCCACGCGGCAAGATCACGCGGGGTGATGTTGTTGATCCGGGCGATACCAAACAGGGTATCGCCACGACGGACAACCGCAGTCTGGCCAGGTTTGGCCACCGAGGTTCGCGGCGTGGTCGAGGTGGACGAACCGGAGCTGCCGCCCGAAGGTTTGACTACCGTGGCGGTGCCGCAGGCGGCCAATGAGACCACCGCCAACACAGCCAGTGCCCTGCCCAATCCCTTGCCCAACATCAATGCATTCATGCGAATTTAGCCCTCCAGACCAACCACGCCACCAGGCCCACCACCAATGCGGTGGCGATCCAGCCCAACGGCTCAATCCAGCGTCGTAACCGTTCGGCCGCCTTTGCGCCGCCGAAGCGGATCACCGCCGCCAACAAATAAACCCGCTTGCCACGCCCGACCAGCATGCTCAGCACATATTGCGGGAGCGGCACGCCGACGATACCCGAGGCCCATGTGAAGACCTTCATCGGAATGGGCATGAAACCGCCCAACACCAGGAAGGTGAACACCGCCCACGGCGACTCCGCCATCTTTGCCTGCAGGGTAGCGATGCCGCCTTCAATCGCCGGCAACATGCCCATGGCTTCGAATACCGGCTTCAAGACCTCGAAGGCGTAATGACCCAGCGCATAGCCCACCATCGCGCCGGCCATGGAACCGGCCAGGCTCAGCGTTGCAAAGCGCCAGCCCTTGCGCGGCTGCGCCACGCACATCGGCATCAACATCACCTCCGGCATCACCGGGAAGATGATGGCCTCGATGAAACTGAGCACGGTCAAATAGGTTGGCGCGCGCTCGTTGGCGGCCCAGACCATGGCACGGTCGTATAACGGCCCGAAAATCTTCATTCAGTGAGTAGTCCTGTCTCAGTCAAGCATGCCGGGCAACAGCGGCACGAAGCTCACCGGTGCCAGCTCTTCCTGGGCAATGGTGCCATCAGCGAGCCGGGTCAGTTGCAACAGCACCTGTCCGCCGGGCCCGCCAACAGGCGCAACCAGCCGGCCGCCCACGGCCAGCTGTTCGATCAAGGCATCGACCAGGGCCGGCGCTGCTGCGGTCACCACGATGGCGTCATAGGGGCCATGTTCGGGCCAGCCAACACGGCCGTCGTCATGCTTGGTACGGATGTTCATGCCCAGGTGGCGGAAGCGCTTGCGCGCCTGCCGCAGCAGGTCGCCGATGCGCTCGACCGTGAACACCTCCAGCCCCAGCGCAGCCAGAATGGCCGCCTGGTAACCCGAGCCGGTGCCCACTTCCAGCACCTTCTTCGGTGCGACCGCGAGCACTACCTCGGTCATCCGTGCCACGACCCAGGGCTGGGAGATGGTCTGGCCATGGCCAATCGGCAAGGCGGTGTCTTCATAGGCACGCGACGCCAGCGCCTCATCGATGAACAGATGCCGTGGCACCACACGCACGGCATTGAGCGTGGTCTCGTCGGCGATGCCCACTTCGCGCAGGCGGTCCACCAGGCGGTCACGTACCCGTTGCGAGGTCATGCCGATACCTACGGCCTCCGGCTGCAGGCGCATCCGCGCCGTCATTCCGGCTGCCCCAGGGTGTCGGTCAGCCCGCCTACCCAGCTGGCGACCTTTTCCAGTGCCGAGTAGCGGGTCAGGTCCACCTGGATCGGGGTGATCGAAATATGGCCGGTACGCACGGCGTGGAAATCGGTGCCGGGGCCGGCGTCCTGCTCGCTGCCAGCCGGGCCGATCCAGTACACGGTATTGCCGCGCGGATCGGTGGCCGGAATGCAGGCTTCGGCGCGGTGACGGTTGCCCAGCCGGGTAACCTCGAAACCGCGGATTTCTTCCCACGGCAGGTCGGGCACATTGACGTTGAGAATGGTGTCGGCGGGCAGCGGATCGGCGATCAGCCGGGACACGATCTCTACCGCGGCGCGGGCAGCGGTGCGGAAATTCCTTGCTTCGTGCTTGTGCGTGACCAGCGACACCGCCACCGATGGCAGGCCGAGGTGGCGCCCTTCCATCGCTGCCGACACCGTGCCCGAATAGATCACATCGTCGCCCAGGTTGGCGGCGTTGTTGATCCCGGAGACAACAATATCGGGCTCGTATTCGAGCATGCCGGTCAGCGCCAGATGCACGCAGTCGGTGGGTGTGCCCGCTACCGAACAGGTGTAGTGATCTATGCGGCGCAGACGTACCGGCTGATCCAGCGTGAGTGAGTTGGAGGCACCGGAACGGTCACGGTCCGGCGCCACCACGGTGACTTCATGTCCGGCGTTGCGAAGCTCCTCGGCCAACATCTTGATGCCCGGGGCGTCCACACCATCGTCATTTGATACAAGTACGCGCATTAAAGGCCTGGGTTACTGGATCAACACGCGGCGCTCCCACTCAGCGCCGCAATCGCCGGAACCCCCGGTTAGTACATCACCGGGACGGACCGACCTGAGCGGCCATGATACCGGAATGCACCATGCCACTTTCCACCCCCACAGGGCTTGCCTGCGACTGCGCGCACGTTACGCTGTGCAAATGTCGTACCCAGATGATGAAGATGACGCCGCACTGTTCCGCTCGGCCATTGGCGAAGTGACGCCAATGCGCCCGGTGGAGCCGCCGGCTGCGGTCAAACCACGCCCCAAGCCGCGCGCGCGCATGGCAGAACAGGATGAATCCGAGGCTTTGGGCGAATTTGCCCGCCTGTTACGTTCCAGCAAGCCACTGGAAGCCGGCGACACCGCCAGCTACCGGCGCGACAACCTGCCACCGCAGATGTTTCAACGGCTCAAGCGCGGCCAGTATTCGGTGCAGGACGAACTGGACCTGCATGGCGCCACCGTCGTGCAGGCGGAAAACCTGCTGCGCCAGTTCCTGCTGGAAGCGCGCGCGCATGAACATGGCTGCGTGCGCATCATCCATGGCAAGGGGCTGCAGTCCGATGGCGGCGCACCGGTGCTGAAGAACCTGGTCGACCGCATGCTGCGCCAGCGCAACGATGTGCTGGCCTTTCATTCGGCGCCGCCCACCCAGGGCGGCACCGGCGCGGTACTGGTGCTGTTGACCAATCGCTGAGCCGCCCGCGCGGCCAGCCATTACCGTTCACTTGAACCAGGGCAACCTTCCCGTCGCCGTAGCCCGGGTAAGCGCACCCGGGGCTGTCCGCGCGACATGTTGAAGTAACACTGGCTGCCAGCTTCCTTCCCGGGTGCGCTTGCGCTTACCCGGGCTACGGTTTGGTCAGACGCTTATTCGGCGGCGTCTTCTGCGCTGGGCACTTCGGTTTCAGTCGGCGCAACGCCCGCAATTTCATTGCGGCTTGCATCAGTCACTTCGCCCAGTTCGTGCAGCACTGCGGTGGCATAGCAACCCGGCGGCAATGCGAACGACACTTCCAGCACGTCGTCTGCCAGCCACTGGTGCTGCATCAGCGACGGTTTCAACCGCAGCGAGCGGCGCTCCTGCTTGAGCCCGGCCTGTTCCAGCCCGGCACGCAGCGCCAACGCCTGCTCATCGGCCAACGCTTCATCTTCCACCGCACGCGCGGCATCGGTAGCACGCAGCTCACCAACGCCCCACAACGGCGCGCTGGGATGAATGTCGAAACGACCCAGCCGCTCGGCCAGCACCTCGTTCATTGGCTCGGGGCCGAATACCGAACGACTGCCATCCAGCATCCACACCTCGCCTTCCAACGCGGTGTCCCAGTTGCCCTGCTCCACGCGCGCGGCAAGCACCCGGTTGAACAAAGCCGAGCGCGCGGCGGACAGCAGCATCGAGCGCTGATCCTTGCGCACCCGACGGCCCGCAAACATCTGCAATACAGCCGGCACATTGCCACCGTCACGGCCAAAGCGCTGCTCGCCAAACCAGTTCGGCAGGCCGCGTGCAGCGACGATCTGCAGACGCTCTTCGATTGCCGCCTTGTCGCCCTGCACATTGCGCAGCACCAGCTTGAAACGGTTACCCGCCAATGCCCCGCGCTGCAGCTTGCGGTTGTGCCAGGTCGAGGCCAGCACGTGCAGCTCATCCGACTCCAGCAGCGCCAGGTCCGGCGCGACGCGCTTGGGCAGGTGCACGCTGAAACGCTGCGTGGTCACCGCATGCCGATCTTTCTGCCCGGCATAGCTGACGCCCATTTCCGGCACGCCAGCCCACTGCGCCAACTGCTTGGCAATGGCCACGGTATTGGCACCGCGCTTGCGGATGTCCAGCAGCAGGTGTTCACCCTCGCCGGTCGCTTCGAAAGCCGGAATTTCATCCACCTGGAAATCTTCCGGCACGCTGCGCATTGCCGCCGTCAGCACCGGCTCGCCAAAGGCCAAAGGCAGCGCGTTCATGCGGCCACCAACAAGGCCACGGCCTGCGCGGCTATGCCTTCTTCGCGGCCGGTGAAGCCCAGTTTCTCACTGGTGGTGGCCTTGACGCTGACCCGATCCAGCTCGATCTCCAACAGCTGCGCCACCGTCTGGCGCATCGCCAGCGCGTGCGGGCCGACCTTGGGCCGCTCACAGATCACGGTGATATCGACATTGCCGACCTGCCAGCCACGTTCGCGCAGCAATTCATTGCAGTGGGTGACAAAGCGGCTGCTGTCCGCGCCTTTCCAGCGATCATCGGAGGGCGGGAAATGCACGCCGATATCGCCCAGCGCCAGCGCGCCGAGCATGGCATCGCACAACGCATGCAAAGCCACATCGCCATCGCTATGGGCAAGCACGCCGCGGCTGTGCGGCACGCGCACGCCAGCCAACATGATGTGGTCGCCCTCACCGAAGGCGTGCACGTCATAGCCCTGGCCGATACGGATGGGAGGGAAGGAAACAGAAGAGTTCATGGCAATACTTCTTGGCAGAGCCGACGCCAACGCGCCGGCAAGGGATCAGCTGCCGCGCCGCGACAGCTCGAATTCAAAACGGGCCAGATCGGCCGGGGTGGTGACCTTGAAATTGCTTTCGGCGCCTTCGATCAGCAACGGGCGCACGCCCTGCCGCTCCATCGCCATCGCTTCGTCGGTGACATCAACACCGGCCGCAGCGGCCTCTTGCAAAGCGCGGGTGAGCTGATGGCGGCGGAACAACTGCGGGGTCAGTGCGCGCCACAGGCGTTCACGCGGCTCGGTGCGGTCAATGCCGCCATCATCGCCGGCACGCTTGAGCGTATCGCGCACAGGTGCGGCAAGAATGCCGCCGACCGGGTCCGCACGCCCCACTTCCAGCAGACGGCTCAGATCGGTGGCAGCCAGATTTGGCCGCGCCGCATCGTGGACCAGCACGAAGTCATCGGCACGCACGCTGTCCGGCAGCGCCTGCAAACCCGCCAATACCGACGCCGCGCGGGTGGCGCCACCCACGCTGGTCAGCACCGGCTTGTCGGCAAACGAGGTCCAGCCCGGCCAATCGGCATCGTTCTCGGCAATGGCCACCATCACCCCGGCGACGCCGGGATGGGCAAGCAGCGATTGCAGCGCATGTGCGAGCAGCGGCTCGCCGTCGGCCAACAGATATTGCTTGGGCACCGGGCCGCCGAAACGCGCACCACGCCCGGCCGCAGGCACTACGGCCCAGGTCTGCACGATCACGGCACGTTCTCCGGCGGCGATTGTTGATTGCCCTGCCCGGCCGGCGTCGATGTTGCCGGCGCCGGCGCGGCGGGAGCCGCAACCGGAGCGTTTTCGACGACACGATAGAACTTCTCACCGGGCTTGATCATGCCCAGTTCGCTGCGCGCACGCTCTTCGATGGCAGCTTCGCCATCCTTGAGGTCCTGGACTTCGGCGGCCAGGGAATCATTGCGCTGCTGCAGACCGTCGTTGTCACGCTTCTGGTTGGCCACCTGCGCCTCGAGCATCATCACTTCGCCCGAGTTGCCCTGGCCAAACCAGAAGCGGTACTGCAGCAACGCCAGCAGTACCGCCAGCACCAGCAGCAGCCAGCGCCAATTACGCATGACGATCAGCGCTTGAGCGAGACAAACGCGTCACGACCGGCGTAGCGCGCGCCGCTACCGAGGGCTTCCTCGATGCGCAGCAGCTGGTTGTACTTGGCCACGCGATCGCTGCGGCACAGCGAGCCGGTCTTGATCTGGGTGGCGGTGGTGGCCACGGCGATGTCGGCGATGGTGGTGTCTTCGGTTTCGCCCGAACGGTGCGAGACCACGGCCGCATAACCGGCCTTGTCGGCCATGGCGATGGCTTCCAGGGTCTCGGTCAGGGTGCCGATCTGGTTGACCTTGATCAGGATGGCGTTGGCGGTGCCCGACTCGATGCCTTCGGCAAAGATCTTCGGGTTGGTGACGAACAGATCGTCGCCCACCAGCTGTACCTTGTTGCCGATGCGCTGGGTCAGCAGCTTCCAACCGGCCCAGTCGTTCTCGGCCAGGCCGTCTTCGATGCTGATGATCGGGTACTGCGCGGCCCAGTCGGCCAGGAAGTCGACGAACTGGTCGGAGGTCAGGCGCTTGTTCTCGCCTACCAGGTTGTACTTGCCGTTCTCGTAGAACTCGCTGGAAGCCACGTCCAGACCCAGCAGGACATCTTCGCCAGCGTTGTAGCCGGCCTTGCCGATGGCTTCCAAGATGGTGTCCAGGGCTTCGACGTTGCTGCGGAAGTCCGGCGCGAAGCCGCCTTCATCGCCCACCGCGGTGCTCAGGCCGTGGCTCTTCAGCACCGACTTCAGCGCGTGGAAGATTTCGGTGCCGGCGCGCAGCGACTCGCTGAACGAGCTGAAGCCGACCGGCAGGACCATGAATTCCTGGAAATCGACGTTGTTATCGGCATGCGCGCCGCCGTTGATGATGTTCATCATCGGCACCGGCAGCGACGGGGTGGCACCGGTCTTGGCGGCCAGGTACTGCCACAGCGCCTGCTTCTTGGAAGCGGCGACCGCGTGGGCAGCGGCCATGGAAACACCGAGCAGCGCATTGGCGCCCAGGCGACCCTTGTTCTCGGTACCGTCCAGATCGATCAGGCGGCGGTCCAGGCCCTGCTGGTCTTCGGCATTGAAGCCGGCCAGCGCGGTGGCGATGGCACCGTTGACGTTGTTTACGGCGTTGCGCACGCCCTTGCCCAGGTAACGGGTCTTGTCGCCATCGCGCAGTTCCACAGCCTCCTTGGTACCGGTCGAAGCACCGGACGGCACGGCGGCGCGGCCGAACGAGCCGTCAGTCAGGGTGACTTCGGCTTCCAGCGTGGGGTTGCCACGGCTGTCGAGGATTTCACGGGCGTGGATCTTGGCGATGTTGGTCATGTCTGGGGGCTAGGCTCGTTTGGGTGAGTCTGTTATCGACGGGAAACACAAAAACCAGCCGGGAGTTTAAACGAAGCGCAGGCTGGCGCGGCCGTTGCTTTCGCCTGAAAGCGGCGTGGGCCACTGAAACGGACAAGGCCCGCACGGGGCGGGCCTTGTTTGGGGGCGCCTTGCCCTTCCCCCTGCGGGAGAAAGTGCCCGAAGGGCGGATGAGGGTAAGGAGAGCGAAGCTCGCTTCCATTCATGCGCTACGGGTAAGGCCCCTTGCCGAGCATGGCTCGGCACTACAGTTCATTGCCCTGGGAAAGCCCTTGCCGAGCATGGCTCGGCACTACAGTTCATTTCCTTGGGAAAGCCCTTGCCGAGCATGGCTCGGCACTACCTTTTCAGGCACGGGCTTCCTGCAGCAGCTTGCCGCCGGCCTTCTTCTCGCGTGCGGCGCGGATGAAGCCGATGAACAGCGGGTGGCCGCCACGCGGGGTCGACAGGAACTCCGGGTGCGCCTGGCAGGCCAGGAACCAGGGGTGCTGGTCACGCGGCAGTTCAACCACTTCCACCAGGGTGTCATCCATCGACTTGCCGGCAATCACCAGACCCGCATCTTCCAGCTGGGTGCGGTAGCGGTTGTTGAACTCGTAACGGTGGCGGTGACGCTCGGACACCACGTCCTTGCCATATAGCTCGCGGGCAAGGGTGCCCGGCTTCAGGCGCTGCTCCTGCAGGCCCAGGCGCATGGTGCCGCCCAGGTCGGACTTCTCGTCACGCTTCTCGACCTCACCGGTGGCGGTACGCCATTCAGTGATCAGACCGATCACCGGGTTCGGCGACTGGCGGTCGTTCTCGGTGCTGTTGGCGCCTTCCAGACCAGCCACGTGGCGGGCGAAATCCACCACAGCCGCCTGCATGCCGTAGCAGATGCCGAAGTACGGCACCTTCTGCTCGCGGGCGTACTGCGAGGTCAGTACCTTGCCTTCGAAACCACGGTCACCGAAGCCGCCCGGCACCAGGATGCCGTCCACGCCATCCAGCGCAGACAGGCCGGATTCTTCCAGCTCCTGCGCTTCCAGCCACTTCAGGTTGACCTTGGTGCGCTGGCGCAGGCCGCCGTGCTTGAGCGCTTCGCCCACCGACTTGTAGGCGTCCTGGTGATCGACGTACTTGCCGACCACGGCGATGGTCACTTCATCCAGCGGGTGCAGCGCTGCATCCAGCACGGCTTCCCATTCGGACAGATCGGCCGGACCGGCCTTGTCGCCCAGCTTGAGCTGGCTGACCACGATCTCGTCCAGGCCCTGCTCATGCAGGCCCATCGGCACGCGGTACAGCACCTCAACGTCCGGCACGCTGATCACGGCGCGCTCGGAAACGTTGGTGAACAGTGAAATCTTGCGGCGCTCCGAATCCGGAATGGCCTGCTCGGAACGGCACAGCAGCACGTCCGGCTGGATGCCGATCGAGCGCAGTTCCTTGACCGAGTGCTGGGTCGGCTTGGTCTTCAGCTCGCCGGCGGCCGCGATGTACGGCACCAGGGTGAGGTGCATGAACAGCGCCTTCTCCGGGCCGCGCTCGGTACGCACCTGGCGGATGGCCTCCAGGAACGGCAGCGACTCGATATCGCCAACGGTGCCGCCGATTTCCACCAGCGCCACGTCGAAACCTTCGGTGGCCTCGTCGATGCAGCGGCGGATTTCGTCGGTGATATGCGGGATGACCTGCACGGTGGCGCCCAGGTAATCACCACGGCGCTCCTTGCGGATCACGTTTTCGTAGATGCGCCCGGTGGTCACCGAATTCTTGCGGCTCAGGCGGTTATGTACGAAACGCTCGTAATGACCCAGGTCCAGGTCGGTCTCGGCACCGTCGTCGGTGACATAGACCTCGCCATGCTGGAAGGGGCTCATCGTGCCTGGATCGACGTTGATGTACGGATCCAGCTTCATCATGGTGACCTTCAGGCCACGCGCCTCGAGAATCGAGGCCAGGGACGCGGCTGCAATGCCCTTGCCTAGCGAGGACACCACACCACCGGTAACAAAAATAAGGGGGGTCACGGCTCACTGCCTCCCGGAAAGCCCTAGTTTAAAGGTTGTCGCCAAAACACCCAAGCACTGGATGCGGCGGATTAAAAAAAAGACGCCCCGGCCTGCGCCGGGGCGTCCTTGAAACTCAGGAAAAACCGCGTCAGCGACGGCGACGGGCTTCCTCTTCCTCTTCTTCACGCGGCGCCGGCTGGTCAGCCTTGGCCTTGTCCTGGGCAGCCGCAGCCGCGCGACGCTTGGCCTTCTGCTCGGCCTCGCTCTGCGCCTTGTCGACCGGGGCGGCCTGCGCGGACTCGGCAGCCTTGTCCTTGTCGGCGCTCTGCGCCATTACCAAGGGAATGGCGGCAACCGCTGCAACAGCAACACCCAGGGCCAGCAATTTTGACGTTTTCATCCAAAACCTCCTCGGCTTGCCCCACCTGAAATGGCGGGCATGTTTGGCAATGTGCATAGGATACCGCGCCCCAGCTGCCCCTGCCCTGAATGCCCCGCGTGCAAAAATCGCCGCCAGACCGCAAACTCGCACGTCGATTTGCGCCCTACCGAGATCCATGAACGCCCGTTACAACGCCGCTGACATCGAAGTCCTCTCCGGCCTGGACCCGGTCAAACGCCGTCCTGGCATGTATACCGACACTGCCCGCCCGAACCATCTGGCGCAGGAAGTGATCGACAACTCGGTCGATGAGGCCCTGGCTGGCCACGCCAAAACCGTGGAGGTCACCCTGTTCAAGGACGGCAGCTGCGAGGTCAGCGATGACGGCCGCGGCATGCCGGTGGACATCCACCCGGAAGAAAAGATCCCGGGCGTCGAACTGATCCTGACCCGGCTGCACGCCGGCGGCAAGTTCAACAACCGCAACTACACCTTCTCCGGCGGCCTGCACGGCGTTGGCGTGTCGGTGGTCAATGCCCTGTCCACGCTGGTGGAGATCCACATCCGCCGCGACGGCAGCGAGCACCGCATCACCTTCCGCGATGGCGACCGCGCCAGCCCGCTGGAAGTGGTCGGCAGCGTCGGCAAGAAGAACACCGGCACCCGCCTGCGCTTCTGGGCCGACCCCAAATATTTCGACACGCCCAAGTTCAACGTGCGTGCGTTGCGCCACCTGCTGCGCGCCAAGGCCGTGCTGTGCCCGGGCCTGACCGTCAAGCTGACCGACGAAGCCACCGGCGAAGTCGACACCTGGTATTACGAAGACGGCCTGCGCGACTACCTGAAGGCCGAGCTGGGCGAGCGCGAGATGCTGCCCGCCGACCTGTTCTACGGCTCGCTGAAGAAGGAAACCGAGATTGTTGACTGGGCCGTGGCCTGGCTGCCGGAAGGCGAGCTGGTGCAGGAAAGCTACGTCAACCTGATCCCCACCGCCCAGCACGGCACCCATGCCAACGGCCTGCGTACCGGCCTGACCGAGGCGCTGCGCGAGTTCTGCGACTTCCGCAACCTGCTGCCGCGCGGCGTCAAGCTGGCCCCGGAAGATGTCTGGGACCGGGTGTCCTTCGTGTTGTCGCTGAAGATGACCGACCCGCAGTTCAGCGGCCAGACCAAGGAGCGCTTGTCTTCGCGCCAGGCCGCCGGCTTTGTCGAAGGCGCCGCGCACGACGCCTTCAGCCTGCTGCTGAACCAGAACGTGGAGCTGGGCGAGAAGATCGCGCAGATCGCCATCGAGCGTGCCAGCGCCCGCTTGAAGACCGAAAAACTGGTCACCCGCAAGAAAGTCACCCAGGGCCCGGCCCTGCCCGGCAAGCTGGCCGACTGCATCAGCCAGGACCTGTCGCGCACCGAGCTGTTCCTGGTCGAGGGTGACTCGGCAGGCGGGAGCGCAAAGCAGGCCCGCGACAAGGATTTCCAGGCCATCCTGCCGCTGCGCGGCAAGATCCTGAACACCTGGGAAGTCGCCTCCGGCAGCGTGCTGGCCTCTGAAGAAGTCCACAACCTGGCCATCGCAATTGGTTGTGACCCGGGCAAGGACGATCTGTCCGGCCTGCGTTACGGCAAGGTGGTGATCCTGGCCGACGCCGACTCCGACGGCCTGCACATCGCCACCCTGCTGGCGGCGCTGTTCCTGCGCCATTTCCCGTCGCTGGTGGATGCTGGCCACGTGTTTGTGGCGATGCCGCCGCTGTTCCGCGTCGACGTGGGCAAGCAGGTGTTCTACGCACTGGACGAAGAAGAGAAGCGCTCGCTGCTGGACAAGATCGAGCGCGAGAAGATCCGCGGCCAGGTCAGCGTCACCCGCTTCAAGGGCCTGGGCGAGATGAATCCCTCGCAGCTGCGCGAATCCACCATCCACCCGGATACCCGCCGCCTGGTGCAGCTGACCGTGGACGACAGCGAGCAGACCTCGGCGCTGATGGACATGCTGCTGGCCAAGAAGCGCGCACCGGACCGCAAGGGCTGGCTGGAGAGCAAGGGCGATCTGGCTTCGCTGGAAGCCTGATCCCCGGCATTGCCTTGCAGCGAAAGCCCGCCCTGACCGGCGGGCTTTTTTGTTGGCAGCCCGGCTTTTGTAGGAGCGGCGTAAGCCGCGAAGCTGACAATGCTGTCGAGCCAGTCATCTCCGCAATCTGATGGCTTATCTGCTTCGCGGCTTACGTCGCTCCTACAAACAGCTCTGCTCGCAACAAAAAACCCGCCATCGCTGGCGGGTTTTTATCTGCAGACTGGAAACCGATGACTCAGTTCCAACCCACCATTTCAAACAGACGCAGGATCAGGTAAGCACAACCACCTGCCGCCGGGATCGTCAGGATCCAGGCCCACAGGATGCGCTCGATCACGCCCAGGCGCAGCGACTTGGGGTTCTTGGCGAAGCCAACGCCCATGATCGCGGTGGAGATGCTGTGCGTGGTCGAGACCGGCATGCCGAAGTGCGCAGCCAGGGTCAGGATGGTGGCCGAGCTGGTCTCCGCGGCAAAGCCGTGAATCGGGTGCAGCTTGACCATCTTGTGGCCCAGGGTCTTGATGATCTTCCAGCCACCCGAAGCGGTACCGGCAGCCATCACCACCGCACAGGTCAACACGATCCACATGGCGATGCCGCCACCGGCATTGGCATCGGGATGCATGAAGGCCAGCCAGGACGGCAGGTCATTCAATGCACCGGTAGCCTCGGCGCCGATCAAGGTCATGGCGATGATGCCCATGGTCTTCTGCGCATCGTTGTGGCCGTGGGCGAAGCCCATATAGGCCGCCGACACGATCTGCGCCTTGCCGAAGAAGGCGTTGACCCAGCGCGGACGGGCCAGACGGCCCAATACGCCGCCGACGCGCGCCATGCCCGCGATGATCGCCCACAACAGGCACATCACCACGATACCGAGCAGGAAGCCGGCGATCGGCGAGGTGATCATCGGCACGAACACCTTCCACAACAGGCCCTTGTTCTGCGCCCAGTTGCCAAGGTTCTGCGACCAGATCAGCGCATCCCAGTTGTTGTGCGCAGCGGCCAGACCAGCGCCGCACAGGCCACCAATCAAGGCGTGCGAGGACGAGGACGGCAGGCCTTTCCACCAGGTGATCAGGTTCCAGACAATGCCGCCAAGCAAGGCGCACAGAATCACCTGCGGGGTCACTTCGACCACGTCGGTGTTGAGCAGACCGTTGGCGATGGTCAGCGCGACGGCGGTACCGGTGAGCGCGCCGATCAGGTTCATGAAAGCGGCCAGCATCACCGCCCAACCGGGCGACAGGACCTTGGTTGCCACCACGGTGGCAATAGAGTTGGCGGTGTCGTGAAAGCCGTTGATGAACTCGAAGACGAGCGCGGCGAAAATCACCACCAGGACGAGGGTGAGCATTGAGCGTCCCCGTCAGCTGTTCTTGAGCACGATCTGGTAGGCCACCACACCGGCTTCGCGGCAACGGTCGATGGCCTTTTCCAGGATCTCGAAGAATTCCTTGAGCAGGAACATCTGCAGATTGTCCAAGCGACCGGAGTAGATGTCGCGGTACAGCTCAAGCATCAGGCGATCAGCCTCGTTCTCCAGCGAACGCAGCTTTTCGTTGAGCGCGGTCATGCGGTCCAGATTCATGTGGCGCAGGTCATTGACCATCTCCACCACCACACCGGCGGCCTGCTCCAGCATTGCTGCGCGCGGGGCGAAGTCGATCTGCTCCAGATGCTGCACGGCCAGCGAGTAGCGGTCGGCGAACTTCTCGATCTGCTTGGGAATCTTGTACAGCGCCGAACCCAGCGCTTCGATGTCCTCGCGCTCGATCGGCGTCATGAAGCTGTCAACCAACGCCTGGCTGATCTTGTCCGAGGCGGCGCGCTCGCGCAGACGAGCGAGCTTGAACGCATCCAGCGCCGGCTGACGATCGGCCTCGCGCATCATGCTGTGCAGTGCCTTGGCACCGTCATAGGCGGCCTGCGCGGCCTCGTCGAGGTAGGTATAAAACTGCTTGCCGGAGCCAAAGATGGTCTGCAACGAAAACATGGGGAGCCTATTCGCCGTCGCGGGAGGGACGGCACCAGGGGCGAATTATGACGGCTAGATGGCATTCAGGGTATTCCCAGCGTCTTTTTTAAACCTGAAATGTGAACAGCCGGCCGTACCCGTGGCCCGGTGGTTTGCTAATATCCCCCAGCGCCCTCGCGGCGCACCCTATGGAAGACGACCCTAATCCCCCGCCACAGCGCCGGATCCCGCCCCTGAGCGGCCGCCGCCGCAAGCACCCTCCCTCCCTGTCACCAACCCGGGGAGAGACCCGTGTTTGAATTTTTCATCGTACTGGCCTTGATTCTGCTCAACGGCTTCTTTGCCATGTCCGAGATGTCGGTCATGACCTCCCGCAAGAGCCGCCTGAAACAGCTGGCCGGCTCGAGCAAGCGCGCCGCGCGCGCCCTGGCCCTGTCCGAGAAGCCCGAGAACTTCCTGTCCACGGTGCAGATCGGCATCACCCTGATCGGCATCCTGACTGGCGTTTACGGCGGCGATGCGATCGGTGGCGCCATTGCCCAGCAGCTGCAGGCCCTGTTCCCGGCTTTGTCGGCCAATTTCTCGCTGTTTGGCGCGGTGCAGCCCTGGTCGGACTTCCTCGGCAAGACCCTGGCCGTGGCCCTGATCACCTACCTGACGCTGATCTTCGGCGAACTGGTGCCCAAGCGCGTCGCCCTGACCCGCTCGGAAGACATCGCCGGCATCGTCGCCGTGCCGATGAGCTGGCTGGCCCGTATTGCCGCCCCCGGCGTCTGGCTGCTGTCGCACTCCACCCGCCTGGTGCTGCGCCTGCTCGGCCTGGGCAAGACCGAATCGGCCTCGGTCAGTGAAGAGGAAATCCGCATGCTGGTGGCCGAAAGCCACGAACAGGGCGTGATCGACAGCCACGAGCGCGACATGATGAACCGCGTCATGCGCCTGGGCGACCGCACCGCCGACAGCCTAATGACGCCACGCAACCGTATCGCCTGGCTGGACACCAACGCCGATCCGGAAAAGAACCTGCAGGCCATGCGGGACCACGCCTTCTCGCGCTACCCGGTTTACCGCGGCAACGACCAGGACATCGCCGGCATTCTTGAGGTCAAGAGCCTGGTCACCCGCATCAGCGGCGGCAGCCACAACCTGTTCGAGAACCTGCGCGAGACCCTGTACGTCTCCGAATCCACCCACGCGATGAAGCTGCTGGAGATCTTCCGCGAGGAGCACCAGTCGATGGCGCTGGTGGTGGACGAATACGGCGAAATCCAGGGC
This sequence comes from Stenotrophomonas sp. STEN240, assembly GCF_056756175.1. Lineage (NCBI taxonomy): Bacteria > Pseudomonadati > Pseudomonadota > Gammaproteobacteria > Lysobacterales > Lysobacteraceae > Stenotrophomonas > Stenotrophomonas sp. STEN240. The sequence goes on from NZ_JBRRBO010000008.1 coordinate 69,985, forward strand.
CTGGTAACGATTTCGGACCTGATGGGCGCCGTGGTCGGCCGCCTGCAGGCCACCGAGAACAGCGACGATGACGCCTTGGTCGTCACCCGCGAAGACGGCTCGTTGCTGGTTGACGGCTCGCTGCCGGTGGATGACCTGCAGGAGCTGATGAACGGCGCGGAATTGCCCGATGCCGAAGAAGGCGATTACTACACGCTGGCCGGCATGTGCATGCACTACTTCGGCCGCATTCCGCACGCAGGTGAACATTTCGACTGGGCCGGCTGGCGCATCGAGATCATCGACCTGGACGGCGCCCGCATCGACAAGCTGCTGTTGTGCAGGCTGCCGGAAGAAGACGCCGATGACATCACCGGTTGAGCCGGACGGCGCCGCACCTGACGGCGCCACCACAGCGGCCGGCGGTTACCGCAATGAAGGCATCCGCACGCTGCTGGCAATGTTTGAGCGCGGCGACCCGGACGAACACCTGCCACTGGGCAAGGTCCTGCAAGGGCTGGAACAAAGTGCGTTCGGCGTGTTCCTGTTCATTGCCATCCTGCCCGCCTTCATCCCGATCCCGGGCATAGGCGGCGCGGTAAGCAGCCCGTTGGTGTTCCTGATCGGCAGCCAATTGTTGTTCGGCATGTCACGGCCGTGGCTACCGGGCTTCATCGCCCGCCGCGGCCCCAAACGCAGCACCGTGCACAGGTTTCTCGGCAAGATCAGCCGACCGCTGCAGCGGCTGGACCGCATGCTGAAGCCGCGTCTGCAGGCCCTGATAGTGCCGCTGCCGGCGCGCATGCTCACTGGCGTGCTGCTATTGCTGGTCGGGCTGCTGCTCTCGCTGCCGATCCCGTTCACCAATTACCTGTTCGGCTTCCAGCTGCTGTTGTTCGCACTTGCACTGCTGGAACGTGATGGCGCGCTGATGCTGTTCAACTGGATAGCGGCAATCGCCGCCGGGCTGTTCTTCGGCTTCGGCTCAGGCCAGCTGATCACCGAAAGCATCGCCCTCGCCCAGCGCTGGCTGAACTGACGTAGTGCCGAGCCATGCTCGGCAGAGGCCCCACCGGCAATGCCCCAGCAGCGTAGTGCCGAGCCATGCTCGGCAGAGGCTTTCCCGGCGACACCCCCAGCGACACATCAACCTTGTAGGAGCGGCGTCAGCCGCGAAGCAGAGGGTCGATCAGATTGCATTGCCACGGGTGATTTCAATGCCATCGGCTTCGCGGCTTACGCCGCTCTTACAAAGACGCCGCCTCAGCGCAGCATGGCTGCGCTCTACCAACGCCCTGTCAGCCTCGCGGCTTACGCCGCCCCCACACGCTGCCAGGCCTGCATCGCCAGATCGAACGAACGCAGGCGTGCCGCAGGGTCGTAGATGTTGGCGGCCAGCATCATTTCGTCCGGGCGATGCCGCTCGACAAACGCAAGCAACCCTTCGGCCACCTGCTCCGCGTCTCCGACGATGCTGCAGGCCAGGGCCCGCTCGACACCGGCCTTTTCATGCGGCGCCCAGAACGCTTCGATGTCATCCACCGGTGCCGGGATACGCCCCGGCGTGCCACGCCGCAGATTGACGAAGGCCTGCTGCTGACTGGTGAACAGGCGCTTGGATTCAGCCTCCGAATCGCTGGCCACCACGTTCAAGGCAAGGATCGCGTACGGCTGCTGCAGGTGCTCGGAAGGCCGGAAATCACGACGATACAAGGCCAGCGCCTCATCCATGGCATCCGGGGCGAAGTGCGAGGCAAACGCAAACGGCAGCCCCATCTGCGCTGCCAGACGCGCGCTGAACAGGCTTGAGCCCAATAGCCATACCGGCACCGGAATGCCGCCGCCCGGCACGGCCTGTACCGTCTGCCCCGGCTGCACGGGCGCGAAGTAATGCAGCAGCTCGGCCACATCCTGTGGAAACTGGTCAGCGCTGTCGAAGTAACGGCGCAATGCCCGCGCCGTCGGCTGATCGGTACCCGGTGCACGGCCCAAGCCCAGATCGATGCGGTCCGGATACAAGGAGGCCAGCGTGCCGAACTGCTCGGCCACCTGCAGCGGCGAATGATTGGGCAGCATCACCCCGCCCGAACCCACGCGGATGCGCGAGGTGCCCCCAGCCACATGCCCGATCAGCACCGAGGTGGCGGCGCTGGCGATACCAGGCATGTTGTGGTGCTCGGCCAGCCAATAGCGGTGATAGCCCCAGCGGTCGGCGTGCTGGGCCAGTTCCAGCATGTTGGCGAAGGCCTGCTGCGGCGTGGAGCCCTCGCAGACCGGGGCCAGGTCAAGGATGGAAAGTGGAATCATGCTGCGGTCTCCATGGACGATGCAAAGGACATGGGGTTTGTCCTCGCATTCTCCATCCAGTCAGCGCAATTTCCACCGGGACACTGTTTTCCAGAGCCTGTTGCCGCCGAGGAATCAGGCTTGGGCTTGGGCCTGAGCCTCATCCTGGCGGTCCACCAGCGGCTGCAGCTGTGCGTCCAGCGCTACCCGCTCATCGAACACGAAGCAGCGGCCGTCATAGCCCTCGCCGCCTACTTCCTCGAAGTAGCCAAGAATGCCGCCTTCCAGCTGCAGCACGTTGTGCATGCCGTCGTTCTGCATCCACAACGCGGCCTTTTCACAACGGATGCCGCCAGTGCAGAAACTGACCACGGTGGCATCGGCCAGCGCCTCGCGGTGCGGCTCCAGCGCGGCCGGCAGATCGGTGAATTTGGCGATTGGCAGGGTCAACGCACCGGCGAAGGTGCCGTGCGCGAATTCCTGCCAGTTGCGGGTGTCCAGCATTACTACGCGCTTGCCATCGTCATCATGGCCCTGCCGCAACCAACGCTGCACGGTGGCCGGGGCCACGCTGGGTGCGCGCGGGTAATCCAGCGGCTGGCCGTCGTCGCGGCGGAAACTGATGATCTCGGACTTGAACTTGGCCTTGAGCCGGGCGAACGGCTGCATCTGGCTGTGGCTGTACTTGATGCGCATGTCGGCGAAACGCGCATCGGCCTTGAGCTGGCGGTAGAAATCCTCGATACCCTGCTCGCTGCCGGCCAGGAACAGATTGATACCTTCCTCGGCAATCAGGATGGTGCCACGCAGCTCCAGCGCCTTGGCGCGTTCATGCAAGGTGGCGGTCAACGCTTCGGCATCGGCGAGCGGGACGAAAAGATAGGCAGCGGTATTGACGATCATGGGCATAGTTTAAACGACGGCCCGCGCAGCGTTGTGCTGCAAAGGGACTAGCAGCTGTAGGAGCTGTAGGAGCTGAGGGAGCGGCGTGAGCCGCGAAGCTGATAGCGCAGGAAAAGCCCCAAAAGCTCACCCCTCCCCAACCCTCCCCTTGCCTGCGGCAAAAGGAGGGGGCACAGCAGCTGGCGCTCGTTCAGCCCCGCAGCAGGAAGAACGGCAGCAACACCAATGCCGCGGCCGCCACCATGCCCAGCAGTACCGCAACCACAAAGCCAGGCCGCTGCCGCAGCATCGAACCGAAAGTCTCGGCACTGCCATCACGCAACGCCGCCTGACGCTCATCACGCACACGCTGCCCGCGTTCAGCCTGATAGGTCGCCATCAAGGCCTTTGCGCGGGGTTGATCATCGTTGTCGCGCAGCCAGATGCCACCACTGGAAATGCCCCAGGGGCTGGCTTCGGTGCGGTACCAGGCGATGCTGTTGCGGTCGAGCAGCTGCCCGACCTCGAAGCTTTCGTCGTCACCGACATTACGTAGATTGAGCAGCAGTTTAGCCATGCCGCAATGATACCCGGCAGCGATGCGCTACCCTGCACGCCCCTTTCCAACGGAGCGCGCCATGCGTCGTCTGTTCATCCCGCTGCTGCTGTCCTTGCTGGCCGCTGGCTGCACCCCGCCAGGTCCGCCGCCCGGTGGCACGATTGCCAAGTTCGAACACATCGATACCCAGCCCGGCGCGGGTGCCGAAGCCGTGCCCGGCAGCAAGGTCACGGTGCATTACACCGGCTGGATCTACGACGAACGCAAGCCCGACAAGCACGGCGAGAAGTTCGACAGCTCGGTGGATCGCGGCGAGCCGTTCAGCTTCAATCTCGGCGACAAGCAGGTCATCCGCGGCTGGGACGAAGGCGTGGCCGGCATGAAGGTGGGCGGCAAGCGCACACTGATGATTCCCGCCGAATACGGCTATGGCAATCGCGGCGTCGGCCCGATCCCGGCCGGCTCCTCGCTGGTCTTCGATGTAGAACTGCTCGATGTCAAAGCACGCTGATAAAACGGTTGCCGTCATCGGCGGCGGCCCGGCGGGCCTGTTCGCCGCCGAGCGCCTGCGCGCTAGCGGGCTGAAGGTCAATCTGTACGAGGCCAAGGGCTCGCCCGGGCGCAAGTTCCTGATCGCAGGCAAAGGTGGGCTCAACCTCACCCATTCCGACCCGCGGCCGCTGTTCGACAGCCGCTACCGCGAACGCCAAGCCGAGGTCGGCGCATGGTTGGATGGCTTTGATGCCGACGCCCTGCGTCGCTGGGCTGCGGCGCTGGGCGTGGAAACCTATGTCGGCAGTTCCGGCCGGGTGTTCCCGGTGGACCGCAAGGCCGCCCCGCTGCTGCGCGGCTGGGTACGCAGGTTGAAGGAACAAGGCGTGCGCTTCCATGTGCAGCACCGTTGGCTGGGCTGGAGCGAAGACGGCAGCCTGCGCATGGCCACTGCCGAAGGCGAAATCAGCGTGCGCGCCGATGCCACGGTGCTGGCTTTGGGCGGCGGCAGCTGGCCGGAGCTGGGCTCCGACGGCAGCTGGATACCGGTGCTGCAGGCGCGCGGCGTTGATACCGCGCCCCTGCAGCCCGCCAACTGCGGCTTCGATATTGATTGGACGCCGCACTTCAGCAGCCGCCATGCCGGTGCACCACTCAAGCCGGTCATCGCGCACTGGACCGACCTGCAGGGGCAAGCACAAGCACTGCAGGGCGAATGCGTGGTGAGCAAGTACGGTATCGAAGGCAGCCTGATCTATGCGCTGGCCGCCGACCTGCGTGAAACCCTGAATCGCGATGGCGCGGTGACACTGGAGTTGGATCTGGTGCCCGGCCGCGATGAAGCGCGCCTGCTCGCCGACCTGGGCCGCGCCCGCAAGGGCCGCAGCTTCGGCGAGCACCTGCGCCGCGCCGCCGGACTGGACGCGGCCAAGGCCGGGCTGTTGTTCGAAGTGCTGGGCAAGGATGCCGGCAACGATTCTGCCGCGGTGGCGCGCACGCTCAAGCGCCTGCCGTTGCAGCTGGTGCGCCCGCGCCCGATGGCCGAAACCATCAGCACCGCAGGTGGTGTTCGGCTGGAAGCGCTGGACGATGGCCTGATGCTCAAGGCGCAGCCGGGCGTGTTCTGCGCCGGCGAAATGCTGGACTGGGAAGCCCCAACCGGCGGTTACCTGCTGACCGCCTGCTATGCCAGCGGCCAGCGTGCCGCCGAAGGCGTGGAGCGCTGGCTCCTGTAGTGCCGACCCATGGTCGGTAGTGGCCTCACCGACAACGCCGCTCCATGTAGGAGCGGCGTCAGCCGCGACACTGGCGATCAATCAGATTGCGAAATTGCGAACAAGCCGGCACCTCATTATTCCCGGCTTCGCGGCTTACGCCGCTCCCACAAAGACTGCGCTCAGCACATCTTGCTGGTACGCAGCGCCGCAACACGCGCCGGCGGGGTGAACGCAGCACTGCTCGCCTCGGCCCAATACTCACGGAATACCGTGTGCTCAGGCACCTTCTTCAGCAACTCGCCCGGCGCCAGGTAGCGGTACAGACTGGCCAGCGAGCGGATCTCCACCGGCGAGACCCGGCGCAGGATGTGCTCCGGGCCCAGTTCGGACGGATCGTGCAAGCCAGCCGCACCCAGCAGGTCGCGCAGCGCGCGCATGGTGTTCTGGTGGTAATTGAACACGCGTTGGCCCTTGTCCACCGGCTCCAGATGGCGCCAGCGGCTCGGATCCTGGGTGGCAATGCCGGTCGGGCATTTGTCGTTGTGGCAGCTCAGCGACTGGATGCAGCCCAGCGCGAACATGTAGCCACGCCCGGCGTTGCACCAGTCAGCGCCCAGGGCGATGGTGCGGGCGATATCAAACGCCGTGGTCACTTTGCCGGCTGCGCCCAGGCGGATGCGGTCACGCAGCCCAAGCCCAACGAGCGTGTTGTGCACCAGGATCAGCGCTTCATTCATCGGCACGCCGACGTGATCGATGAACTCGGCGGGCGCGGCACCGGTGCCACCTTCGGCGCCATCAACCACGATGTAGTCCGGCATCATCCCGGTTTCCTGCATCGCCTTGGCGATGCCGAACCATTCCCACGGATGGCCGATGGCCAGTTTGAAGCCGACCGGCTTGCCGCCGGACAGCTCACGCAGGCGCACGACGAACTGCAGCAGTTCAATCGGTGTGGAGAACGCCGAGTGCTTGGACGGCGAGACGCAATCCACGCCCATCGGCACGCCACGGGTCGCGGAAATTTCGGCGCTGACCTTGGCCGCCGGCAACACGCCGCCGTGGCCGGGCTTGGCGCCCTGCGAGAGTTTGATCTCGATCATCTTGACCTGATCGGAACTGGCGTTCGCGACGAAGCGCTCTTCACTGAAACGGCCGTTGTCATCTCGGCAGCCGAAATAGCCCGAGCCGATTTCCCAGACCAGATCACCGCCGTTTTCGCGGTGGTACGGCGAAATCGAGCCTTCCCCGGTGTCGTGACAGAAGCCGCCCAGCTTTGCGCCCTTGTTCAGCGCGCGGATCGCGTTGGCCGACAAGGAGCCAAAACTCATCGCCGAAATATTGAACACGCTGGCCGAATAGGGTTTTGCGCATTCGGCGCCAATCACCACGCGGAAATCATGATGCGCAATGGTGGTGGGTGCCAGCGAATGGTTGATCCATTCGTAATCCACCGCATAGGCACTGCGCAGCGTGCCGAACGGCACCACGTCCATCTCATTGCGCGAACGCTGGTAGATAAGCTGGCGCTGCTGGCGCGAGAACGGCACGTCTTCCAGGTCGCTCTGCACGAAATACTGGCGGATCTCCGGGCCGATCGATTCGAAGCCGTAGCGGAAGTGCGCCAGCACCGGGTAATTGCGCCGCAACACGCTGCGCCGCTGCAGCACGTCCCAGGTGCCGAGCAAGGCCATCAGTCCAAACAGGCCCACGCCCCAATACCAAGCAGGCCAATGGGTAGCCAGTGCCAGCGATACTGGCAGCAGAATCAGTGCCAGCACATAAACCAGATAACGATGCATTACCGTCCTCGACCTACACGGATGGCGGATTCTACAACCGGTCGTCCACTACTTGCCTCGGCCAGGCCGATTTCACGTCGTAGACCACCATGTCGGGCACACCCAAGGCGCGGATCTGCGCGGCATCGAAGGCACGGAACTGCTGGTGCGCCACCGCCAGCACCACCGCGTCGTAGATTCCCTGCCGGGGCGCCTTCACAAGCTCCACACCGCCCATGTCATGCGCATTGCGCGGGTCGGCCCAAGGGTCATAGGCATCCACATGTGCGCCGGCCGCAGCCAGCATCTGCACGAGGTCCAGGCCGCGGCTATTGCGCAGGTCCGGGCAGTCCTCCTTGAAGGTGACGCCCAGCACCAGCACGCGCGCGTTCTGCAGTGGTTTGTTTTTATCCTCAAGCAGGCCACGCACGCGGGTGACCACATGCGCCACCACCCGGTTGTTGACCTGACGTGCGGTGTGGATCAGATCCGGGTGGTAACCCACGCTTTCGGATTTGTGCAGCAGGTAGTACGGGTCCACGCCAATACAGTGGCCGCCAACCATGCCGGGCCGGAAGGGCAGGAAATTCCACTTGGTGCCGGCCGCTTCCAGTACATCCAGGGTGTCGATACCGAGTTTGTCGAAGATCAGCGCCAACTCGTTGACCAGTGCGATGTTCACGTCGCGCTGGATGTTTTCCACCACCTTGGCCGCTTCGGCCACGCGCAGCGAGGACGCCGGCCAGGTGCCAGCAGTGATGATGCGCCGGTACAGGCCATCCACCAGCGCTGCGGCCTCGGGCGTGGAGCCGGAAGTGATTTTCTGGATATCCGGCAGACGCCGCTGGCGGTCGCCAGGATTGATCCGCTCCGGGCTGTAGCCGCAGTAGAAGTCCTGGTTGAAGCGCAGCCCTGAGCCCTGCTCCAGCAGCGGCACGCAGACTTCTTCGGTGGTGCCCGGATACACGGTGGATTCGTAGATCACCAGATCACCGCGCTTGAGCACGCTGGCGATCAACGCCGTGGCGCTGCGCAGCGGTGCCAAGTCCGGTTGCTCATAGGCATCGATCGGCGTCGGCACGGTCACGATGAAAACATTGCGCGCGGCCAGTTCGGCCGCAGCCGAGGTATAGCGCGCATGCACCGCCGCGTTCAGCTCGGCATCGTCAAGTTCAAGCGTATGGTCGTGCCCGGCCTGGAGTTCGGCAACGCGGGCGCTATCGATGTCATAACCCAGGGTATCGAGCGTCTTGCCGAATTCAACAGCCAATGGCAGGCCAACATAGCCCAGCCCGATGATGGCGATCTGCGGCGCAGCCGCGGCGGTGATCTCGGCGCTCATGCCATCCCTTGAGGTTGCAAACTGGTGCCCGGAGCCGGAATCGAACCGGCAAGGCCTTGCGGCCGGCGGATTTTAAGTCCGATGCGTCTACCAGTTTCGCCATCCGGGCATCGCGATAGCGTGCCTGATTGCGGCCCAATTGTGAACCGCGAAGATGAGCGGCAGTGCCGAGCCAACCGCTATCTCGAACTCAGCCGATCGCCCGCGAGTACCGCGCAGGCTGCTGTGCGGCCTTCAGATAGCGGTCAAAACACATCGCTATCAGGCGCAGCAAGGGCCGCCCCTGATCCGTCGCGGCGACCACACCTTCGTTGTAGCTGGCCAGCCCGTCGTCCTGCAGGTGACGCAGCGCGATCAGTTCATCGGCGAAATACAGATCAAAATCCACCCCGTGGCGCCGTGCCAAGGCATGGCCATCGACCTTGCCGTGACACATCAGCTGCTGGATGAGTTCGGCGCGCAACATGTCATCGCTGTCCAGCTCCAGGCCACGCCATACCGGCACGCCGCCTTCGGCAACCTTGGCTTCCCACTCCTTGAGATCACGCGGGTTCTGGCTGTAGCTGCTGTCGATATGACTGATTGCACTGACCCCCAAGCCCAGCAGATCACTGTCGGCGTGGGTGGTATAGCCCATGAAATTGCGATGCAGACTGCCGGCTCGTTGCGCGCGCGACAAATCCTCTTCCGGCAGCGCGAAATGATCCATGCCGATGTACTGGTAACCGGCAGCCGACAGCCGCTCCACCGCCAGCCCCAACAGCGCCAGCTTCTGCTCCGGATCAGGCAGATCACGGTCCTGGATCTGCCGCTGCGCCTTGAACATATGCGGCAGGTGCGCGTAGCCATAGATGGCCAGACGATCGGGGCGCGCGTCGATCACCGTATCCAGCGTGCGTCCGAAGCCGGCCAAGGTCTGCAGCGGCAGGCCATAGATCAGATCCACGTTGACCGAACGCATGCCGTTGTCGCGGCAGGCCTGGATGATGGCCATCGTCTCGTCCACCGCCTGTATGCGATTGATCGCCTGCTGCACGGCCGGATCAAAATCCTGCACACCCAGGCTGGCACGGTTGAAGCCCAGCTCGGCGAGTACCGCGATATCGTCCACGCTGACCGAACGCGGATCCAGTTCGATGGAAAAATCGCGCGCACTGCCCTGGCTGAAATTGAACAGGCGGTGCAGGCCATCCATCAGCCGGCGCAGCTGCTCGGGCGCCAGAAAGTTGGGGGTGCCGCCACCCAGGTGCAGCTGCACCACCTCGCGCTCGCGCGCGAACAGCGGTGCCAGCCAGTCGGCTTCGACCAGCAGCTGATCAACATAGTGTTCGCCCTTGCTGCGGTCACGGCTGATGACCCGGTTGCAGCCACAGTAGAAACACGGGCTGCTGCAATAAGGCACATGCACATACAGCGACAACGGCCGGCCGGCCGCATTGCTGCGCGCCACCGCCGCGCAGAACTGCGCCTGCCCATAACCATCATGGAAGTGCGGCGCGGTCGGGTAGGAGGTATAGCGCGGCCCGGGCCGATCATGCCGGCGCAGCAGGTCGGCATCGAAGGTCCAGCCCAAGGCGTTGGAGGTCGTCGGCAGCGGCATGTTCATGGCTACAGCTTGCCCGCAACGCCAGGGCCCCGCCTTGAGCTGGATCAATCCAGCCGCTTCCTGAACAGGCGGGCCCAACTCCGTGTATCAGTGGAGTTAGAGAATCGGGAACGAGGGCGCGTGATAACGCCGCCAGATCGAGCCGGCAACGCGCGCCGCCGCCTCATCGGCCAGCGCCTGCATTGCCGGATTACCCAACTCCGCGGTGGTCTGGCTGAACAAGGCCAGCCAACGCTCGAACATTGGCCACTCCAGGCCGGGAATGGCCAGGTGCTTGGGCATCGGTGCGCCGTTGAAGCGCGAGGTCCCGCGCAGCAGTGCTGACCAGAAGTCCACCAACTGCTGCAGGTGCTGCTCCCAGTCGTGCACGCGCGCCTCGAATATCGGGCCCAGCACCGCGTCTTCGCGCACCCGCGCGTAGAAACGCCGCACCAGAAGCTCAACTTCCTGCTCACTGCATACATCCGGCCCTGCCCGCACCACCCACCTCCTGTTATTTGCCCAAACCAGCGCTATCGCCCCGCCCTGCTTGATCAGGATCAACGACGGCGCTCCGCACAGCCCCTAGCCTTGCAAACCGGGTTGCCAGCGGCGCCATGAAACCGGCGCTGCCATCCACCCAATTCTATTCCTTCGCCATGAGGCCCCCGGGAATCCACGATGACTGCCCCCGCCGAACACGACAGCCGCCGCGCGCTACCCATGATCCAACTGCTGGGCGCCGTGGCCTGGCCCAGCTTTTTTACCGCGGCGGTGATGTCGGCGGTGTTCTTCGCCTTTATCGATCCACTGCAGCTGCAGCAGATCAGCTTTCCGCACTACGTGATCAGTCGTGAGCTGGGCTATTCGCTGGGCTTTTTCATGTTCTGGGCAGGCACTCTGTGCGCCTGCGGAGTGACCGCGCTGCTGCTGCGCCCGGCGCGCGAGCCGGAGGAGTCCTTCGAATGAGGCCGGTGCGCAGCATCGGCGAAGCCAGCGCCAAGTCGTCCCGCAGCCGCGACAGCATCCGCCAGCTCACCACCACGGCGATGCTGGCCGCGTTTTACGGCCTGCCCTGGCTGCAATGGAACGACACTCCCTGGCTGCTGCTGGATATCGATGCGCGCCAGTTCCAGATCGCCGGTTTCCAGATGCAGCCGGAGCAGTCACTGCCGCTGCTATGGCTTGCCCTGGCGGCACTGGCCCTGCTGTGCCTGGCTACCAGCCTGTACGGCCGCCTGTGGTGCACCTATGCCTGCCCGCAAACGGTATTGACCCGCCTGTTCCGCAAGCTGACCGGCCTGACCGCCTTCAAGGGCCGGATGGCAGCGCTGGGGCCTCCGCTCAGGCAGGCCCTGTGGGCGGGGATCGCGCTGTGGACCGGGATCAGCTTCGTCGGCTACTTCACCCCCATCGCGGATCTGGTGCAGGGCCTGCTCAGCTTCTCGCTCAGCGGTTGGGAATGGTTCTGGATCAGCTTCTACGGCCTGGCGACCTGGGCAAACGTGGTCTACCTGCATGAACAGGTATGCAGCTACCTATGCCCTTACAGCCGCATACAGACCCTGATTACCGACACACGCACGCCGGCCATCCAATACAACGCCCCACGCGGCGAGCCACGCGGCCCGCGCGCGCTGGACAACGCCAGCGTGTTGCACCGTTCACGCGGGCTGCTCGACGCCACCACCGCCGCCGACTACGTGTTCCGTGCTGCGCATCCGGCGATCGCCGGCGCCATGCCCAAATTCAGCCCCGTGCACCTGGGTGACTGCACCGATTGCAGCGCCTGCGTTGCGGCTTGTCCTATCGGGCTGGATATCCGCAACGGCCACTCACGCAGCTGCATCGAATGCGGCAACTGCATGGATGCCTGCGACGATGCCATGGCCGCCAGCCACTACCCGTTGGACCTGATCCATCGCGCCCGGCCGATAACCGATGACGCGGGCGCCATATCTGGACTACGCATCAAGCCGCTGGTGTTTGCCGGCATCGCGCTGGTGTGCATCGTGCTGGCGGCACTCACCGCTACCAGCATTGCAGGAGCGGCGTAAGCGGCGAGGCTTACCTTGCTGGAATCTTTGCCATCCATGCAATCTATTGATCAGCCAGCTTCGCGGCTTACGCCGCTCCCACAAAAGCCTTGCGCTGACGATCTGCTTGCTTCGCGGCTGACGCCGCTCCCACAAAACTCTTGTGCTGGAGCCAGTACACTCGCCGCGCATGCATACCCTTGAAGATCTGAAAAACGGCTCGCTCGCCGGCGCCCACACCGTCCGCCTGGTAAACCAGGGCCTGACCGAATTCCCGCTGGCCCTGTATGCCTTGGCCGAAACCCTGCAAGTACTGGATCTTTCCGGCAACCAGCTCACCTCCCTGCCCGATGAGCTACAGCGGCTGCACAAGCTGCGCATCCTGTTCTGCTCCAATAATCCATTCACGCAGTTGCCGGCTGTACTTGGCGCCTGCGAGCAGCTGGAAATGATCGGCTTCAAGGCCTGCGCGATTACGCACGTACCCGAACGCAGCCTGCCGCCGCGGCTGCGCTGGTTGATTCTCACCGACAACCAACTCAGTGAACTGCCGGCAGCACTTGGCCAACGCCCGCGCCTGCAGAAGCTGATGCTCTCGTGCAACCAACTCACTGCCCTGCCCGATCTGAGCGATTGCAAGGCACTGGAGCTGCTGCGCATTGCCAGCAACCAGTTCAGTGCAATTCCAGCAACCCTGCTTGCACTGCCGAACCTGGCATGGCCAGCATTGGCCGGCAATCCGCTGACCGCCGAGGCCGAGCAAGCCGCGCTCGCCGATGCACATCACCACGCCATCAACTACGACGACCTGGAGATGGACGCACTGCTGGGCGAAGGAGCGAGTGGACACATCCATCGCGCCACCCGTAAACGCAGCGGCGAGGCGGTTGCGGTCAAGGTCTTCAAGGCGGCATTCACCAGTGATGGCACGCCACAGTCGGAACTGGCCGCCGGTCTCGCTGCCGCCGGCCACCCGAATCTGCTGGCGCCGTTGGCGGTGGTTGAAGGGCACCCGCAAGGCCGTCTGGCGGTGGCGATGCCGCTGCTCCCGGCGGTGTACGTCAATCTGGCTGGCCCGCCCAGCCTGGCCAGCTGCACGCGCGATATCTATGCGACCGATACACGCTTCACGCCCGCCATCGCCGAACGCCTGCTCGCCTGCATCCGCGCCGCACTCACCCATCTGCATGCGAACGGCGTACTGCATGGCGACCTGTACGCCCACAACATCCTGTGGAACCCGACCACCGGCGAGGCCGTGTTGAGCGACTTCGGTGCAGCGATGTTGAGCAGCATGTTGCCGCCCGCACAGCGCACGCAGCTGCAGGCAATCGAATGGCGCGCATTTGCGCACCTTGAAGATGAGATCAGCGCGCGAACCGGCATCTGACAGCAGGCTTTGCCTGCTCACAGGCGGGCGCCAACCTGCACCGCGCGCGCCACCTCCCTCTGCCACCCATAAACCCGTCGCAGAGGGGATTACAGCGCCAAGCCGCAGGTTGCAGGCGACCGGCAACAAATCGCGGAAAACAAAAAAGCCCTGATTTCTCAGGGCTTTAGTGCTTGCCTCATGGAGGCCTGGGTCGGAATCGAACCGGCGTACGCGGATTTGCAATCCGCTGCATAACCACTCTGCTACCAGGCCAAACAACTTGCATCGTCGAAGCGATACACCACCTCGACATGAAAAGACCCCGCTGCGGGGGCCCTTTCAGATTTGGAGCGGGAAACGAGACTCGAACTCGCGACCTCAACCTTGGCAAGGTTGCGCTCTACCAACTGAGCTATTCCCGCGTGGTGTGCCGCGCATATTACAGACTTCACCGATGATGCGCCAGCGCTTTTAACAATTTCTTTCACATTGTGCGGGTGGCTGAAGGGGCTGGGTGCGGGCGGTGCTGATGAGCCGCAGGGGCTGGGGCGGCCTGGACGCTTGTACGGGTGAGCCCTTTGCCGAGCATGGCTCGGCGCTACGATGCTTTACGGGTGAGCCCCCTGCCGAGCTTGGCTCGGCACTGCGATGCTTTACGGGTAAAGCCCTTGCCGAGCATGGCTCGGCACTACATTGGTGCCGTCTCCCTTTCACGCGGCCCGAAGGGAACTTGGTGGGCTGGCTTTTTGCTGGTCGCTACAACTGACGTACCATCGCGCCTCTCTCGCATCACCTGCCCCAGCCTGTCCTGATGATCCAGCAACCGCACCGCGTGCAAGGCCTCAACAACGATGAAGTGGCCGCTGACTGGCCCGCCATCGACGCGCCCGAGCTCGCTTGGCTGCAGAAGCATTACCCGCAGCTGCAAGCCGACAGCCAGCTGCTCTGGCACAGCCCGCGGCCGATGTCGGCCGCTGCCATCGTGCAGAGCGCGCGCGGCAAACTGTTCATCAAGCGCCATCACCGGCTGGTGCGCAGCGCTGCCTGCCTGGAAGAGGAACACCGGTTCATCCAGCATCTGGCCAACCATGGCGTGCCGGTGGTCACCCTGTTGCAGGGCAAGGATGGCCATACCGCCATCGAACACGGCGATTGGACCTATGAACTGCACACCATCGGCGAAGGCGCGGACCTGTACCGCGATGCGCCGTCGTGGACCTTGTTGACCGATATTGAACGCGCACGCGCGGCCGGCCGCATGCTGGCCACCCTGCACCGCGCCTCGGCCAGCTACCAGGCGCCGCAACGCAGCACCCAGCTGCTGGTCGCACGAGATGAGCTGATCCGCGCCGAAGACCCGATCGCCATCCTCAAGGCCGACCTGCCCAACCGCCCCGGCCTGGCCCGTTACCTGGCCCGCATCCCCTGGGAACAGCAACTGCAGCGCAACGTCCTGCCCTGGCACAAGGGCCTGGCCCAGCGCCTGCAGGCCGAGCCGCAGCTGTGGGCACATAACGACTGGCATGTTTCCAACCTGCTTTGGGGCACCGACCAGCACGCCAACGAAGTCAGCACGGTGCTGGATTTTGGGCTGGCCTCGCCCACCAGTGCCCTGTTCGACCTGGCCACCGCCATCGAACGCAATGCGATTGCCTGGCTGCAACTGGAACGCGGCAACGACGCGGTGCGCATCGATATCGCACTGGCCCTGCTCGAAGGCTACCGCCAGGTCCTGCCGCTGTCGGCCGAGCGCGTGCACCTGCTGGCCGACCTGCTGCCGATGGTGCATTTCGATTTTGCACTGTCCGAAGTGGAGTACTTCGAAGGCATCACCGGCTCGACCGCCAACGCTGATGTCGCCTGGCAACCGTTCATGCTCGGCCACCCGCAATGGTTCGGCAGTACCCCTGGCCAAGCCCTGCTGCATGCCCTGCACGAGGCAGCCTGAAGCAGGCCGGCTCGCAAATCGTTCGCATTTGTAGTGAAATGCCCCCTGAAGCGGGGGTGCCTGGAATGCCAGGCTGAGAGAGTCCCTTGGAACCTGATCCGGTTTGCACCGGCGTAGGGAGCTTTGAGCAGCAGTCGTAGCGCCGTCACCGGCGCTGCGCATGCACGCCTTCGCTTCGTCTCCCTTGTTGTCTGAAGACGAATCGAATGAACCGCTGCCTGCGCCCCACGTTGTTGTCCCTCGCCCTGAGCACTGCCCTGCCGCTGTATGCCAGCGACACCGGCCTCGATGCGGCCGCCGAACACTCCCCGACCGAACTTGCCGCCGTGCGCGTGCAGGCCCACCAGCCGGAAGCAGACAACGCCCGCGTCAACAGCTTTGGCAGTGGCGACTGGAAGAACACCCCGGCTTCAATGAACGTGCTGGATCGTGACCTGCTCGACCACCAGCAGATCCGCTCGCTGTCCGAACTGGCCAGCAATGACGCCTCGCTCGGTGATGCCTACGCGCCGGTGGGTTATTACCAGAACATCGCCATCCGCGGCTTCGCGCTGGACACCGCCACCGGCTACCGCTTCAACGGCATGTCCATTGCCGGCGAACAGCGCCTGGCACTGGAAAACCTGCAGTCGGTGGAAATCCTCAAGGGTGAGGCCGGCCTCGCCGCCGGCGTGATGGCGCCGGGCGGCATCATCAATTACGTCGGCAAGCGGACAGCGGAAGTGCGCACCCTCACCCTGGGCAGCGATTCCGAAGGTTCGCGTTACGCGGCCATCGACGTCGGCCACTGGCTGACGCCGCGCTTCGGCCTGCGTTTCAACGCAGCCTGGGATGACAGCAAGTCCTATATCGAACATGCCGATGGCCGCCGCAACTTCTATGCACTGGCAACCGACTGGCTGATCGGCGAACGCGGCAAGCTTGAAGTGGACGCCAACTACCAGACCAGCATGCAGCGCTCGGCCTCCGGCTATCAGCTGCTGGGGGGCAGCACGTTGCCGACCGGCGTGGACCGCGAGCACATGCTCGGCTACCAGCCGTGGCAGCAACCGGTGGGTATCGCCAGCACCAACATCACCGCACTGCATACCTACGATTTCAATGCCAACTGGCAATCGCGCGTTGCGCTCAGCCACAGCCGCACGGTGATCGACGACAACGTCGCCTTCGCCTACGGCTGCTACTACGCCGCGCAATGCGCCGACGGCAGCGTGCCCGGCAACTACTTCGCGCCCAACGGCGACTACGACATCTACGACTACCGCAGCCCGGACGATACCCGCCGCAACCAGGAACTGCGCGCCGAGCTGCGTGGCAGCTTCGACACCGGCAGCTTCGGCCATCAGCTGATGCTGGGCGCTGACCAGTTCCGCCGCACCGTGGACAAGCGCCGCAACGTCAACGAGTACGTCGGCACGGTCAACATCCACGACAACCGCCTGCCGGTATTCGAACCCTCGCCGCTGCAGCCCGGCGCATCCGCACGCCGCCTGGACAGCCGCCAGACTGCGGTTTTCGCACTGGACCGCATCCAGCTCAATGAAGACTGGCAGTGGCTGGCCGGCGGCCGTTACGTGCGCCTGGACGAACGCGCCTACGACAAGCGCGGCAACCCGCAGCGCCGCAGCCGCCTGTCGCGCTTCCTGCCGCAGACCGCCGTGCTGTGGAAAGCCAGCGACAGCCTCACTGCCTACGCCAGCTATGTCGAAGGCATTTCCTTGGGCCAGGAGGCACCGTTCTGGACATCGAATGCCGACACCTTCCTGCCGGCAGTGCAATCGCGCCAGCTCGAAGTCGGCGTCAAGTACGCCAGCAGCGAACAGCTGAACCTGGGCGCGGCACTGTTCCGCACCACCCAGCCGTATCAATACGCGAAACCCGACAACAGCGATGTCGGCTACACCTTTGTTGAAGAGGGCAAGCAAGCCCACATCGGCCTGGAACTGACCGCCAACGGCCAGCTCAGCGATGCGTTGCAGATCATCGCCAGCGCCAGCGTGCTGCAGGCGCGCGCACGCGATACCGACACGCCAAGCTACCAAGGCCACCAGCTGGTCAACGTGCCCAAGCTACGCGGCAGCGTGCACCTGAGCTATGCCCTGCCCTTCATCGAGAACCTGGACCTGACCGGCGGCTGGCGTTATGCCTCGGCCAATACCGCGCGCGCCGATGGCGCGGTGCGCGCCCCCAGTTACAGCGTGTTCGATGCCGGCCTGCGCTTCCAGCACCAGCTGCAGGGCCACGCGGTGAGCTGGAACCTGTCGGTGGACAACGTCTTCAACCGTTTCTACTGGCGCGATACCGGCAGCAGCATGGGCGATTACTACCTGTTCCCGGGTGCACCGCGGCAGGCCCGCGTATCGGTGAGCTTCGCGCTGTGAGCAGCGCCATGCTCGAATGGTCGGCCGCGCTGTGCAGCATCCTCGGCGTCTGGCTGATGGCGCAACGGCGCATGGTCGCCTGGCCGGTCGGCCTGGTATCGGTGGCGTTGTACGCACTGGTGTTCATCGAGGCCAAGCTCTACTCGGACAGTCTGCTGCAGGCCGCCTTCGCCGGCTTCCTGCTGTATGGCTGGATCAACTGGCGCCGGCACGCCGCCGATGAAGGCAGCGTGCGTATCGTGCCCCTGTCATGCAGCAAGATGCTGCGTGACCTCGGCATCGGCCTGCTCGTTGGTATCGCTTTGGGCGCCGGCATGCACAGCTTCACCGATGCCTCGTTGCCATGGCTGGACGCGATGCTGACCGGCCTGAGCCTGGTCGCGCAGTGGTGGCAGGCACGCCGCCACACGGCCACCTGGTGGCTGTGGATCGTGGTCGACGTGGTGTACGTGGGCGCGTACCTGTTCAAGTCACTGCATGTGACTGCCGCCCTGTATGTGTTCTTCCTCGGCCTGGCCGTGATCGGGCTGCGCGCATGGAGTGCAGCGGCCAACACCTCCGCTGCGGAACCCGCGGCGCACGGCGCGCGCTGATCGCGCCTTCGCATCGCCATTGCTGCCGGCACCGGCAGCAATGGCTGCAGGCAAAAACGCTGGACAATAAAAAAGCCCCGTCAGGGGCTTTTCTTTGCCTGCAGATATCACATGGAATCTGCAGGCCATTATCTGGAGCGGGAAACGAGACTCGAACTCGCGACCTCAACCTTGGCAAGGTTGCGCTCTACCAACTGAGCTATTCCCGCGGATTGAATGTGACAGCCGCCAAGCGGACAACCAGCATTCGAAGATGTGTTGCAAGACTGGAGCGGGAAACGAGACTCGAACTCGCGACCTCAACCTTGGCAAGGTTGCGCTCTACCAACTGAGCTATTCCCGCAGGCTTGCTACATCTATTTACTCATCAGCCCACAAACCACACGGACCAATGCTTGAAACTGGAGCGGGAAACGAGACTCGAACTCGCGACCTCAACCTTGGCAAGGTTGCGCTCTACCAACTGAGCTATTCCCGCTTGGGAGGCGAAATTCTACATGCATTGGCAGCAGTGTCAACAGCCTGTTCACTTTTTAACTGCGCCGTTGCGGGCAGCTTTTTCATCTTCACGCAGGCTCGGCCAGGCCGCCCGCAGATACTGCAGTGCCGACACCAGGGTCAGCATCGCGGCGATGGCCAGCATCCAGTCGCCAATATGGAAAACCACGGCGCCCATCCAGATATCGGTGAACGGCGTATTCGGCGATACCGAGTACAGCAGGCACAGCAGCGCCACCATCTGTGCGGTGGTCTTGACCTTGCCGATCATCGCCACCCGCACCTTGGCACGCTGGCCAATTTCGGCCATCCACTCGCGCAACGCCGATACCGCGATTTCACGGCCGACGATCACCGCCGCCCAGAACGCCATCCACGGCGTCGGGTGCCCCTGCACGATCAGGAACAAGGCCACCGCCACCATCAACTTGTCCGCCACCGGGTCCAGGAACGCGCCGAACGCCGAATGCTGCTCATACCGCCGCGCCACCCAGCCATCCAGCCAGTCGGTGATTGCCGCCAGGCCAAAAATCGCCGCCGAGGCGAAATTGGTCCATGCGTAGGGCAGGTAGAACACCAGCACCAGCACCGGGATCATCATGATCCGCAGCAGCGTCAGCCAAGTGGGGATGGTCAATTTCATTACAACATTACTCCGCTGCCGGATCGGGTACCGACAGACCATGAAGGTTAGCGTAGATACGCGCGGCGAGGGCGGCATTGATGCCTTCCACGCGGGCAATTTCCGCCTCGCCGGCCGCCTTGAGCCCGGCAATTCCGCCAAAATGCTTGAGCAGACTCGCGCGTCGACGCGGGCCGATGCCCGGAATGTCTTCCAGCTTGCTGGTCATGCGCGCCTTCTGGCGACGCCCGCGGTGGCCGGTGATGGCGAAACGATGGGCTTCATCGCGCACCTGCTGAATGAACTGCAGCGCCGGTGAGGCCGCACCAGGACGCAGTTCGCGACCATCGGGCAGTACCAGCGCTTCATGCCCGGCGCGACGCTCCACGCCCTTGGCAACGCCAACCAGCATCACCCCTTCCACGCCCAGGTCGGCCAACGCCGCCTGTGCCTGCGCCAACTGTCCGGCACCACCGTCGATCAGCAGCACGTCCGGCAGCACCCCACCCTCTTCCACCGCGCGGCGGAAGCGACGGTCGATGGCCTGACGCATGGCGGCGTAATCGTCGCCCGGCTCGATGCCGCTGATGTTGTAGCGCCGGTACTGCGCGCGTACCGGGCCAGCCGCATCGAACACCACGCACGAAGCCACCGTGGCCTCGCCCATGGTGTGGCTGATATCGAAGCACTCCACGCGCTTGACCGGCTCGGCCAGCCCCAGCATCTCGCGCACCGCTTCGCTGCGCGCCTGCTGCGCGCCGGCGCTGTCCATCTCGGCAATCAAGGTGATCTGCGCGTTGCGGCTGGCCAGTTCCACATAACCCGCACGTTCGCCACGCACGTTCCACTTCAAGGCCACCTTGCGCTCGGCCGACGCGCTGAGCGCGGCCTCGATCATCTCCGCATCCGGAATCTGCCGATCCAGCAATACTTCGGCCGGCGGCTCATGCTCGACGTAGTACTGCGAGACAAACGCCGCCAACACTTCCTCGGCACTGTCTTCGCCATTGGTGCGCGGGAAGAACGCGCGCGTTCCCAGATTGCGACCGTCGCGGAACGCCAACAACATCACGCAGGCGCTGGCGCCCTGCGTTGCGCAGGCCAGCACGTCCAGATCGGCTGCGCGTCCATCCACATATTGGCGGTTCTGCATGCTGCGTAGCGAAGCCACCAGATCGCGCAGCCGCGCGGCGCGCTCGAACTCCAGCGCATCGCTGGCCTGCTGCATGGCCTGCATCAATTCGTCGGCAAGCTGGTCACTCTTGCCTTCCAGGAACAGCGCCGCACGCCGCACCGATTCGTCGTACTCGGCCTGCGCCACCAGGTCCACGCAGGGCGCGCTGCAGCGGCCGATCTGGTACTGCAGGCAGGGGCGCGAGCGGTTGCGGAATACGCTGTCCTCGCAGCTGCGCAGCTTGAACAGCTTGTGCATCAGGTTCAGCGTCTCGCGCACCGCGCCCACGCCGGGATACGGCCCGAAGTAGCGTCCAGGTATCGCACGCGGCCCACGATGCAGGGCGATGCGCGGCCATTGCTCGCGGGTCAGCAGTACCTGCGGATAGGTTTTGTCGTCACGCAGTGACACGTTGTAGCGCGGCGTCAGCGACTTGATCAGCTGGTTTTCCAGCAGCAGCGCTTCGGCCTCGTTGCGGGTGACGGTGACGTCCATCCGCGTCACCTGCGACAGCATCATCATGATGCGTCGACTCTTCGGCGAGCCATTGAAATAACTGCCAACGCGCTTGCGCAGCGCACCGGCCTTGCCCACGTACAGGAGGGTGTCGTCGGCAGCGTACATCCGGTACACCCCCGGCGCGGTGCTTAGCGCCGCGGCAAAGGCCTTGCCATCGAACTCATTGGCGACTGCGTCGGTCATCCTTCAATCGGCACTTCACTCAGTTCGCCGCTGAGTGGATCAAAACGCAAAACGGCATGCGCGTCAGCCTCTGCAATCCAGATGGCGCCGGCCGCCACCGCCAACGCCGCCGGGCCATGCAGGCGACGCGGCAGATTGACGGTAGACAGATCGCCGCCGCCCAGCCGCAAGGTACGCAGCGTGCCGTTGCCCGCATCGGCAATCCACAACAGCGGCGAGTCCGGCCCCATTGCCAGCGCCAATGGGTATTGCAGGCGCGCGCGCAGGCGCGGCCCATCGACGTTGCCCGATTCCCACGGGCCCTGCCCGACCAGGGTCTGCACAAGATCACCGCGCAGCTGCACCGAGCGGATGGCCGAACCCAGCGAGTCGCAGACGTACAGGGTCTGCTGGACCGCAACCAGGCTGCTGGGTTGCGCGAACGCTGCCAGATGGCCGCTGCCGTCGCGCACTTCCACCGCACCGGCACCCGCCCGCCAGCGCAGCTCACGGCTGCCCAGGTCGTAACTCCAGATGTGGTTGTCGCCGGCCATGGCGATGTGGATCTGGTTGTCAGCCACAGCCACTGCGGCCGGATGATTGAGCGGGCTGTCCCAGGGCTGGGCCAGCACGCCGGCGCGCGGATCGCCCGCACGGCCGTTACCGCACAAGGTATCCACCTGCCCGCTGATCAGGTTGATGCTGCGCAACGCATGGTTGCCGGTATCGGCCACATACAGGATCTCGCGCACCAGCGCCAAACCCTGCGGACGATTGAACGCCGCCTCGCCAAGCCCGCCATTGATCAGATCGGCACTGCCCAGGCCGAACTGGCGCAGCACGCGCCCGGCATGGGTGCATTCAAGAATCCGGTGATGGCCGGTGTCGGCCACGTACAGACGATCGGCAGTTGCCACCAGCCCGGCCGGGAACAGCAACGGCAGGCGCGGCTCGGCGTTGAGTTCGCGTATGCCATCGTCGTCCAGCGGCCGTGTCACGCCTTCGCACAATGTGTTCAAGGCCCGCTCCAGGTCGCCAGTCGCGCCTACCAGCCGCTCAGTCTCCTGCCCGTAGGCATCGAGCAGCACCAAGGTCGGCCAGGACTGCACCTCGAACCGGCGCCACGCATCCCATTGCGCATCCAGCACGATGGGCGCGCTGACGCCCTGCCGGCGCAACAGCTTCAAGGCATGCTGCGGCTCGCGCTCGAACTCGAATCGCGGCACCTGCACCACCAGCAACTGCACCCGGCCTGGGTTGCGTGCCTGCCAGCGTTTGACCTCGGCCAGGCGCTGCATGCACCACACCGATGCGCCGTTGACGAAGGCCAGTACCAGCGGGCGGCCACGCATATCCTGCAGGCTTACCGGTGCGGCATTGAGCCAGATAGCGGAAGTGGGCAGTTCCAATACGCGGGTTTCGTTCATGCAGGGATTATGCCGGAGTCCTCGCGCCGCGACAGGCGACGCACCGTGACCTGGGCCGCAGCATCGATCAGTGCCCAACTGTGCTCGAAATCTTTCACATCACCGTAATAGGGATCCGGGATCACCTCGCTGTGGGTGATTCCGGCCCACGGCAGCCATGGCACCGCACGCGAGGCCAGGCCCGCAGGCGCCAATGCCTGGGCGTCGCGCAGGTTGTCGCCATCGGCGCACAGAATCAGGTCGTACTCTTCGAAATCCGCAACCAGCAGCTGGCGGGCACGCTGGCCGGAAATATCCACGCCATGGCCGCGGGCGCAGGCAACGGCTCGGGGATCCGGGCTGCGCCCGGCATGCCAATGACCGGAGGTGCCCGCCGAGTCGACCTGCACCCAGCCATCCAGCCCGGCCTCGCCGAGCCGTGCGCGCAAAGCGCCCTCACCCATCGGCGAGCGGCAGATATTACCCAGGCATACCACCAGCAACTTCAAGGCGCTGCCCGCATCTGCACTTCGGCGCGCAGTAGGTCTTCCGGGGTATCAATGCCCGGCGGGAACGGCGCGGGCGACAACGCCACGGCTATCCGGTAACCGGCCTCCAGCACCCGCAACTGCTCCAGCGACTCGATCTGCTCGAGGTTGCCGGGCGGCATGGCCGCAAACGTCTGCAGGAAGCCTGCACGGTAACCATAGATGCCGATATGCCGCAGCCACTGTGCCGGCGGCAAGTTGTCGCGACTGCGGGCGAAGCCATCACGGTGCCACGGAATCGGGGCACGACTGAAGTACAACGCGTCGCCCTGGGCGTTGCGTACCAGCTTGACCACATTGGGATCGAACAAGGTGGGTGCGTCCTCCACCAGCGTCGCCAAGGTGGACATCGGTGCGCCACTATCGGCAAGGGCCGTCGCCACCGCACGGATGCCGGCAGCGGGAGCGAACGGCTCATCCCCCTGCAGGTTGACCACGATGACATCGTCCGCCCAACCCGCTTGGCGGGCGCATTCGGCCAGGCGATCGGTACCGGAGGCGTGTGCCGGGTCGGTCATCGCCACGTGTATGCCGGACAAACCCGCCACCGCCTGCGCGATGCGCGCATCGTCGGTGGCTACCCAGACTTCGCGGGCCCCGGCCGCCAGGGCGCGACGCGCCACATGCAGCACCATCGGCTCGCCGGCGATAAGCGCCAACGGCTTGCCCGGCAGGCGGGTGGAGGCATAGCGGGCCGGAATGGCCACCACAAATTCAGCAACAAGGCTCATTTCAACTCCTTCCAACAAGCAGCATGGCCGCCCCTATCAGGCGCGGGCCAACTTACCCAGACGATCCAGCAAGGCAATCCAGAACGCTGCCGGCAGCTCGGCCTGCAGCGGCACCGCGTAATGCCAGGCGGTGGCGAATGCCTGACATTTAACGGCATCCTTTTCGGTCATCAACAGCGGCAACTCGCTGCCGAACGACAGGTCCTGCGGTGTATAGCGATGATGATCGGCGAAAGCATGCGGCACCACGCCGATATCGCGGCTGCGCAACATTTGAAAGAACCGCTGCGGGTTGGCGATGCCGGCCACCGCATGCACGCGCAGCCCAGCGAAGGCCTTCAAGGGCTTGTCGGGGCCGCCATTCTGCGGCCGCGCCACCTCGATCGACAAACGCATGGCCCACTCGCCAAAGCCGCATTCGGCCAGCTGATCCGGCGCATCGCTGGCCTGGCCCAGGTTGACCACACGGAAGTCGCAATGTGCCGCTCGCGACACCGGCTCACGCAGCGGCCCGGCTGGCAGCAGCCGGCCATTGCCATAGCGACGCACCGCATCGACCACTTCGATCTCGATGTCACGCGCCAGACGGTAGTGCTGCAGGCCGTCGTCGCAGACCACCACATCGCAGCCAGCTTCCAGCAGCGCCTTCGCCGCCGCCACCCGATCCTTGTCCACCCGCACCGGCACGCCGGTCTTCCAGGCGATCAGCACCGGCTCATCGCCGCCCAGGCGCACGTCCATATCGGCGGTAACCCAACGCGCGGTATCGGCCTCATCGCGGCCATAGCCACGGCTGGCCACACCCGGCTTCCAGCCGGCTTCGCGCAGGCGGTTGACCAGTGCGATGGTCAACGGCGTTTTGCCGGTGCCACCGGCGGTGATGTTGCCAACCACGATCACCGGCACCGCCACCTGCCGGGCGCGCAGCCAGCCGCGCCGGTACAGACTGCGGCGCAGGCCGGTGAGCGCGGCGTACAGCGGTGCCAGCAAGCGTGCCGGCAATGGCACCGGCGCATCGCCATACCAGTAGGCCGGCGTTTGCGGTCCTTGCTTGGCCATCATTCCTGCCTGTCGCGGAACTGCATGCTATGCAGGTGTTCGTACACGCCACCCAACGCCAGCAACTCGGCATGGGTGCCCCGCTCAACAATGCGCCCCTGGTCCATCACCAACACCTGATCGGCATGTTCGATGGTGGACAGGCGATGGGCGATGACCAGCGTGGTGCGGTCGGGCATCAGCTTCTGCAGGGCGTCCTGCACCAGCCGCTCGGATTCGTTGTCCAGCGCGGCGGTGGCTTCGTCCAGGATGAGGATGGGCGCGTCCTTGAGCATGGCGCGGGCAATCGCCAGGCGCTGGCGCTGGCCGCCGGACAGACGACTGCCCTTGGCCCCCACCGGCGCATCCACACCCTGCGGCAGCTGCTCGACGAACTCGCTGGCATTGGCGCCATCGATGGCCTGCTGCAGCTCCGCTTCGCTGCGCTCCTGCAACTCGCCGTAGGCCACGTTCTGCGCGATGCTGCCATTGAACAAGGTCACCTGCTGACCGACCAGGGCGATCTGCCGACGAAGGTCGGCCAGCTTGTAGTCCTGCAGCGGATGACCATCAAGCAGGATCTCACCGGCCTCGATTTCATAGAAGCGCGGAATCAGCTTGATCAAGGTTGATTTGCCGCTGCCGGAACGCCCGACAATGGCGGTGACCGTGCCCGGCCGGGCAATGAAGCTGATGTCCTGCAGCGCCGGCTTGTCCTGCCCTGCGTAACGCGCGGTGACATTGCGGAACTCAAGCAGGCCCTTTGCACGCTGCAGCGGAATGCTGCCTGCGTCTACTTCATCTTCAGCATCAAGAACCGAGAACAGGCGCTGCGCCGAGGCGATGCCACGCTGGGTCATGTTCTGCACGTTGGTGAGCTGCTTCAGCGCGGGGATGATGGCCAGCATCGCCATCAACAGACCGACAAAATCACCCACGGTAAGGCGCCCGGCAGCGGCTTCGTGACCGGCAATCAGCAACAGCGCCGCCAGCCCCACCGCACCAATCAACTGCACCATGCTTGAAGAAACACTGCGCGTCGCCTCGACCTTCATCGCCAAGCGCAGATTGGTATTTGCCAGGGCGGTATAGCGATCCAGCTCGACCGGCTGTGCGCCGTAAATCTTGACTTCCTGCTGGCTGGACAGCGCCTGGTCGGCCGCCTGAAGCAGATCAGCCCCACTCTCCTGGATGCGGTGACTGATACGACGGTAGCGCTTGGCCACCTTGTTCATCACCCATGCCAACGGCGGTGCCAGCACAAAGATCGCAAGGGTTACCTGCCAGCTGTAGTAAAGCATCACCCCCAGCGAACCAAGTGCCTGCAGTGATTGCTGCAAGACCACCTTCATCGCATCAACCGCGGCCTGCGCCACCTGATCGCTATCCGAGCCCAGCCGTACCAGCATCGAAGGCACCGGCTCCGAATCAAACCGCTGGCCTGGCAACCTCAAATACTTGCCCAGTACGCGCACACGGAAATCTCGCGCGATACTGCGTGCAGCCTTGCCCATGCCTATGTCGGTCAAGTAGCCGGCCGCACCACGCAACAGGAACAGGCCAATAACGGCCAAGGGCATCCATTGATTGATGTCCTTCGGGTTCACCAGGCTATTGGTGATCGGGCTCATCAAGACCAGGAAACCACTGCCCGCAGCTGCTTCGATCAGCATGCCCAGGCCAGCCATCAACAGCAGCGGCCGATAGGGCTTGGCAAAGCCCAGCAAGCGCTTGTAGACCTGCCAGGCCGAAGTGTTATCACTCATTGCTTGGCTTCCGGCGCAGTGGCAATCGCAATCCGGCGGAACCCAAGCTGACCCAAGGCATCCTGCGCGGTGACCACCGCTTGATACGGTGTACGCGCATCGGCGCGCAGCAGCACCGTCTGCTCGCGATCAGCACCGGCCAGCTGCGCGATGATCTGCTTCAGCGATTCGATGTCGGTGCGCAGCACTTCCTGGTCATTGACGAAGTAGCGGCCATCGGCATTGACCAGCACGCTCAACGAACTCTGCGGCGCCGTCGTCTTCTGGTCGCTGGCGGTGGGCAGTTGCACCTGCAGCGTCGAGCGCGCATCGAAGGTGGTGGTCACCACGAAGAAAATGATCAGCACCAGGATCACGTCGATCAGGGGCACCAGATCGATATGCGGCTCATCCTGCGTGCGGTTGCTACCAATACGCATGGGCTCAGGCCTTTTCAGTCGCCGCCGGGCGCGGCGCTGCAGCCTTGTTGGCAGCCATCACCGCCGGCCGCCCATCGAGCGCGTCCAGCAGCGCTGCGGCCTCCTGCTCCATCTCGATCACATAGCCATCAATCAGGCCACGGAAATAGCGATGGAACATCAACGCCGGGATCGCCACCATCATGCCTGTGGCGGTACACACCAGCGCCTTGCCGATGCCGCCGGCCAGCTGGCCCACATCGCCCACGCCGTGATCGAGGATGCCCAGGAACATCTGGATCATGCCCACCACGGTACCCAGCAGGCCCAGCAAGGGACCGGCCGAGGCAATGGTGCCCAAGGCATTCAGGAAGCGCCCCATCCGATGTACCAGATGACGACCAGTGTCTTCGATACGTTCGCGGATCTGGTCACGCGGGCGATTGCGCGCCTCAAGCGCGGAAGCCAGCAACGCACCCAGCGGTGAGTTGGCACGCAGGGAGTCGATATGGCTGGCATCCAGCTTGCCGCGCGCTGCCCAGTTGCGGACCTCCTGGCCCAGCCCCGGGGGCAATACCTCGTTACGCCGCAGGCTCCAGAAACGCTCCAGAACGATGGCCAACGCCAGCACGCCCAACAGCAGCAACGGCACCATCGGCCATCCGCCGGCTTTGACCAATTCCCACACGTTTCAACCCTCCGGCGCCGTGGCCGCGTTTTTGATGTCCGATAGGATAGCAGCCGCCCGCGCCCGCTCAGCGGCATCCCACAGCCTTGAACGCCAGATTCTGCGCTCCCGTACCTGCAGCCCGCCTTCACCAAGCCACACCTGCAGCGCCCCACTATTGTCTGTAGCCAGCACTTCGGCGCCATTGCGCTGCCAACGCCTGACCACGTCCTGGCGTGGATGGCCGAAGCGGTTGCCGTGGCCGTTGGAGATCAGCGCAAGGCGCGCGCCGGTTGCGGCCACAAAAGCCGGGCTGGACGAACCGCCACTGCCGTGGTGCGCCACCAGCACCACATCCGCGCGCAGTTTTGCCGGCACCTGTTTGAGCAGACGCTGTTCGATCACCTCACCGATATCGCCAGTCAACAGGGCAGCCCCAAAGGGCCCCTGCACCCGCAACACGCAACTGGACTCGTTGCCCAGATAGGGAAACCCCTGCGTCGGATGCAGGAACTCGAAGCGTACCCCGTCCCATTGCCATACCTGCCCCGCCTCGCAGACAGACCCGGCCTGTGGCGACTGCAACGTCAACCCGGGCGGCGCCCAGAGACTGCGCGCCGGCAATACGGCCTGTACCGCCGCCACGCCGCCTGCATGGTCGTGATCGCCGTGGCTGACCACCAACGCGTCCAGCCGCTGCACGCCCAAGGCGCGCAGTGCCGGCACCACCACCCGCTCGCCCGCATCAAAGCCGTCGGCGACCGCCGGGCCGGCATCGAACAGCAGGCTGTGCTGGCCGGTACGTACCAGCACCGCCAAGCCTTGCCCAACATCCAGCGTGGTCAGTTCAAACGCACCGTCGCCGGGCCGGTCACGCCACGGCAGGCACAAAGGCAACCACAGCAGGAGCGCCAGGTATTTGCCCGGCATGCCGGCAGGCAGCAACATCCAGACCGCCGCCAACAAGGCCAGCGGCAGCGCCAACCACGCCGGCTCCGGCAACCACCACAGCGCATAACGGCCACTACCCAGCGCCTGGAACAGCGGCCAGCTCAGATCGAAACACCATGCCGATGCCCGCCAGGCAAACCCACCGGCACCATTGCATGCGGCCTCCAAGGCAGTACCCAGCAGCGCCAATGGCACCACCACCAGGCTCCACCACGGAATCGCCAGCAGGTTGGCGACCGGCCCGATCGCCGAGGCCTGGCCGAACAGCAGTACCGTCAGCGGCAGCAGGCCCAGCGTCGCCACCCGCTGCGCCGACAGAAAACTGCGCAGCCAATGCCCGCGCTCAGGCAGGCACCACAGCAGCCACGCCACACCGGCGAAGCTGAGCCAGAAGCCGGCCGTCAACACCGACAACGGCGCCAGACACAGCACAGCCAATGCAGCCAATGCCAGTGACGCGGCCACATCCACTGGCCGGCGACCAAGCCGCGCCAGCACCACCACCGCCACCATCAACACCGTCCGCACTGTCGGCAGGCCAAAGCCGGCAACGGCTGCATACAGAGTTGCGCCGATCAGCGCACCGATGGCGACCGCCTGCGGCCTGGGACAATAGCGGCCACACCAGGGCAGCAGCCGCCAGACACCGGCCACCATCCACGCTGCGCACAAAGCGACCATGCCAACATGGAAGCCGGAGATGGCGATCAGATGGGTCAGCCCTGTCGCCCGCAGCACCTGCCAATCCGCCTCACCAAGCCCGCGCGTGTCACCCAGCGCCAATGCCTGCACATAGTGCGAGGATCCGGCCGGCACCTGCGCCCTGATCCGCGCCGCCATCTGCTCGCGCCACGCGCCAAGCCCTGCTGCAGCCGACACTCTGTGCGGCGTCGGCGCCTGCCGCACGATAGCGCTGGCGGCGATGTCTTGCGCCAAGGCATGGCGTTCGGCATCAAAGCCACCGGGATTGATCAGACCACGGGGTGCGCGCACGCGCAGATCCAGCCGCCAGCGCTCGCCAGCACGCACGTGGATGCGCGCACCCGGCTCGCTTGCACCGAAGTCGTCGTACCAGGACACCTGCAATGTGCGCCCATGCAGACCCGCCGATTGAGCGATGTCTCCATCCACCCGTAGCTGGAAACGGGTACGTCGGATTTCGTGCTGGGGAAGGCTGGCCACTACGCCGACCACAGACACTTCCCTACCCTCCAAGGCCAGCGGCAGCTGCTGATCCAGGCCCCAGCCGGCGTGCAACCACGCCCAAGCCATGCCAGCCAGCAATGCACCCAGCCAGCGCCAGCGTGGGCTGGCCAGCCACAGCAAAAGGCCGAGCAAAAGGCTGGACCACCGCAAGGGGCTTGGCGGCAAGCCAGGCGCCAGGATCGCAATGCAGATGCCTGCCAGAAAACAGATGGCAACAGCCTTGCCGGCAAAAGCGATGCCTGCATGACCTGGCCCCACACCACCCCCGTCTGAGCGAGCAGCCATATCCGCCTCCATTTGCCCCATGGCCAATGCTGGCAGGCACCTGCCCCGATTCCATCGGCAGAACCGGGCGCTGGAAGATCGGGGTTGTCGGGCATCGAGCGTCGCCGGGTTGCGGCAGTGTTTGCGCCGCCCCTGCGAACGGCTGCGGGTTTGGCTTGTACGGCCTCTGCCGGGCATGGCTCGGCACTACCGGTGTCGGGGTTTGCAGGATAGGTTTTTGTAGGAGCGGCGTCAGCCGCGAAGCTGAAGGTCGATCAGGTTCCAAGGATTGCGGGCGCTTCAAGGCTGCTGGTTTCGCGGCTGACGCCGCTCCTACAAACGGCTGCGGGTTTGCTTGGACGGCCTCTGCCGAGCATGGTTGCCGGTTTGCTTGTACGGCCGCTGCCGAGCGTGGCTCGGCACTATCTTGCGCGCGTTGCCTTGCTTATGCGCTGCGCCTTGGTTGGCAGGCTCCGCCGTTTTCCAGGCAAAAGAAAAGCGGGCACAAGGCCCGCTTTTCTTCTCAGCGATACAACACGGCAGCCTTATTCGGCCGGAGTGCCCTCGCCTTCTTCGACTGCCTTCATCGACAGGCGGATACGGCCCTGCTTGTCGACTTCCAGCACCTTGACCTTGACCAGATCGCCTTCCTTCAACACGTCGCCAACCTTCTCGACGCGGTCGCTGGAGATCTGCGACACGTGGACCAGACCGTCCTTGCCCGGCAGGATGGTGACGAATGCACCGAAGTCCATGATCTTGGCGACCTTGCCTTCGTAGATGCGGCCCGGCTCGACGTCCGAGGTGATCTGCTCGATGCGGGCCTTGGCGGCCTGGGCAGCGGCGTTGTTCACCGAAGCGATGGTGATGGTGCCATCGTCCTGGATGTCGATCTGGGTGCCGGTTTCCTTGGTGATGGCCTGGATGGTCGAGCCACCCTTGCCGATCACTTCGCGGATCTTGTCCGGGTGGATCTTGATGGTCAGCAGACGCGGTGCGTAATCCGACAGCTCGGCACGCGGGGTGGTCAGGCCGTGGGCCATTTCACCCAGGATGTGCAGACGGCCAGCCTTGGCCTGCTGCAGTGC
The DNA here is from genome assembly GCF_056756175.1 of Stenotrophomonas sp. STEN240. Lineage (NCBI taxonomy): Bacteria > Pseudomonadati > Pseudomonadota > Gammaproteobacteria > Lysobacterales > Lysobacteraceae > Stenotrophomonas > Stenotrophomonas sp. STEN240. Next base: position 101,476 of record NZ_JBRRBO010000008.1, read on the forward strand.
CTGCTTCATGATCTCTTCGGTGATGCCTTCGATCTTGATATCCATCTGCAGGGCGGAGATGCCCTCGGCGGTACCAGCGACCTTGAAGTCCATGTCGCCCAGGTGATCTTCGTCACCCAGGATGTCGGACAGGACGACGAAACGCTCGCCTTCCTTGACCAGACCCATGGCGATACCTGCGACCGGCGACTTGACCGGCACGCCGGCGTCCATCAGGGCCAGCGAGGAACCGCAGACCGAAGCCATCGACGAGGAGCCGTTGGATTCAGTGATTTCCGACACAACGCGAATTGTGTACGGGAAGGCTTCCAGCGACGGCATCACAGCCAGCACACCGCGCTTGGCCAGACGGCCGTGGCCGATTTCACGACGCTTCGGCGCACCGAAACGACCGCACTCACCGACCGAGTAGGGCGGGAAGTTGTAATGGAACAGGAAGTTTTCCTTGTACTCACCGGCAACAGCGTCAATGATCTGGCCGTCGCGTGCGGTGCCCAGCGTGATGGTCACGATGGCCTGGGTCTCGCCGCGGGTGAACAGGGCCGAGCCGTGGGTACGCGGCAGCACGCTGGTCTTCACCGCGATCGGGCGGACGGTGTCCAGCGCACGGCCGTCGATGCGGACCTTGGTGTCAAGCACCGAGTTGCGCATGGTGCTGTATTCCAGCTCGCCGAATTCCTTCGACACTTCAGCCGGGTTCCAGCCTTCAGCGGCAACGCGGCCAGCCAGGGCTTCAACCACGTCCTTCTTGATCGCCGAGATGGCATCGCGACGCTGCAGCTTGTCACGCACCTGGAAGGCTTCGCCGAGCTTGCCGCCGACGGCTTCCTGCAGGGCGCTGATCAGTACGTTGTTCTTGGCCGGGGCAACCCAGTCGCTCGGCTTGGTACCGGCTTCAACGGTCAGTTCGTTGATCGCGTTGATGACCTTCTGCATTTCGCGGTGACCGAAGGTCACGGCGCCCAGCATCACGTCTTCGGACAGCAGCGCGGCTTCGGATTCCACCATCAGCACGGCATTGGCGGTACCAGCGACCACCAGCTCCAGCTGCGATTCCTTCAGCTCCGACACGGTCGGGTTGAGGATGTATTCGCCATCCTTGTAACCCACCTTGGCGGCGGCGATCGGGCCCTTGAACGGGGTGCCGGCCAGCGACAGCGCAGCGGAAGCACCGATCAGCGCGGCGATGTCGCCGTCGATGTCCGGGTTCAGCGACATCACCGTGGCGATGATCTGCACTTCGTTCTTGTAGTCTTCCGGGAACAGCGGACGGATCGGGCGATCGATCAGGCGCGAAATCAGCGTCTCCTTCTCGGTCGCACGGCCTTCACGCTTGAAGAAGCCACCCGGGATACGGCCACCGGCGTAGAACTTTTCCTGGTAATCAACAGTCAGCGGGAAGAAGTCCTGCCCTTCGCGCGCGCTCTTGGCGGCGACGGCAGTGACCAGCAACACGGTGTCGTCCATCTTGACGATGACTGCGCCGCCGGCCTGGCGGGCGACTTCGCCGGTTTCAAGCGTGACGGTGTGTTTGCCGTACTGGAAGGTTTTGGTGATTTTTGCCACGGGGGATCCTTGAAATGCTTTCTTCGATTGGTCCGGTGCCAACCCATGTCGGCAACGGCTGGCCGGGCGGTTCCGGCCGGTCTACTACGATTTTGAAGCTCTTAAAACAAAGCCGCGGCGCATCGCTGCGCCGCGGCGGATATCGATTAGCGGCGCAGGCCGAGCTTTTCGATCAATGCTTTGTAGCGTGCGACATCCTTGTTCTTCAGGTAGTCGAGCAGGCTACGGCGGCGGTTGACCATCTGCAGCAGACCACGGCGGCTGTGGTGATCTTTCTTGTGTTCCTTGAAGTGGCCGGTCAGCAGTTCAATGCGAGCGGTCAGCAGGGCAACCTGGACTTCCGGGGAACCGGTGTCGGCAGCGCCGCGCTTGTTTTCTTCAATGACTTTCTGGGTGTCGATCGACATGAGTTTTCTCTTCAGATGCGGGGCCGGCAGGAACGTCAATGGACGCACCGCTCAGCTCGCCGATTAATAGGCTGCCCACCGAGGCGGACAGTTGCCCTTTCTAGGGCCGCAAAATTGTAACGGTCACAACCATCCGGGACAAGGCGAACGTGACCTGGAAGGTACGGCTGGCCCCTGCCCGTTCAGAGATTGAAGCGGCGTTGCGGGCCCAATCGCCCGCCTTCTTCGACCTGGCCCAGGCCCAGCGGCTGGCCGCTTTCTCCATGAACCACCACCAGGCCGACTGGCCAGGCCGGGTCACGCAAGCGCTGGCCCAGGCAGAACCGCGCCGCCTGCGCCGCATCCAGGTCAACCCGGGCAAACTGGCTCAAACCCTGCTCGATCGGCAGCAGCCAGCCCATCAGCGCCGCCTCGTCACCGGATTCGGCCACCGTGCGCAGCGCATCCAGGCCGATCATCTTCGGCGCCATGAACGGTTCAACCCACAGCCGGCGCAGCGCGGTGACATGCGCGCCACAGCCCAGCAGCTCGCCCAGGTCGCGGGCAATGCTGCGGATGTAGGTGCCCGAGCCACAGGTCACGCGCAGCGACAGATGCGCCTCTTCACGCCCCAGCACCTCGATCGATTGCACCAGCACCTCGCGCTCGGGCGCCTCGATGGCCTCGCCGCGGCGCGCCTTGGCGTACAGCGGCTCACCGCCCTGCTTCAAGGCCGAATAGATCGGCGCACGCTGCCGGATGTTGCCGGTCAGGCTGGCCAAGGCCGCCTGCAGCTGTTCGTCACTGAACGCCGGAACCGGCCGCTCGCGCAGCACAGCGCCATCGGCATCATCGGTATCGGTGGTGCTGCCCAGCCGGATTTCGGCGTCATAGGCCTTGGCCGAGCCCAACAGCAGGCCGGCGATCTTGGTCGCCTCGCCGAAACACAGCGGCAGCAGGCCGGTGGCCAGCGGATCGAGGCTGCCGGTATGCCCACCCTTTTCGGCACGGAACAGACGGCGGGCAACCTGCAGGGCCGTGTTGGAGCTCATGCCAGCCGGCTTGTCGAGCAGAACGATGCCATCCAGGCGGCGGAATTGGATTCGAGGACGCATGCAACACCATGGGCAAGCCAGCGCGCACCCGGCGCTACTGGCGGAAAACGGGTAAGCCGCCTGCGCGATCGCACGCAGGCCAGACATGACAACAGCCCTTTCGGGCTGCTGCGATTATTCTTTATTGGTGTCTTTGTCGGCGTCGGATTCGGGTTCCGGCGGCGGCACCAGGTCACGCAGCAGGTTTTCGATGCGCTCGCCACGGTCGACCGAATCGTCGTAGTGGAAGTGCAGCTCCGGCACGTGACGCAGCTTCATCGCCTTGGCCAGGGACATGCGCAGCTCGACGGTCAGCCCGCGCAAGCCCTTCATCGCCTCTTCCGCACGTTCCGGCATCAGCGCGGTCACGAAGATCTTGGCGTGGGCCATGTCACGCGTGACTTCCACGTCCGACACACTGACCGAGGGCAGGCCGAATTCACGCACGGCGGCATGCACCAGCGTGCCCAGATCACGGCGGATCTGTGCAGAAACACGGTCGGTACGATGGAAAGTCTTAGGCATCAGGCAAGTATCAGCAATAAAGAGTGAATTTCAATGGAACCGTACAACCGATCCGGGAACCGCGAGCGATTCCCGAACCGTGCATCCATACCGCGATGGGAGCTGAAGATCAGTGGCAATCCGCCTCGGCGAATCCCGAACTCCAACACCCAATCCCGGCACTTAGAGCGTGCGCGGCACTTCGATACGCTCGAAGCACTCGATCTGGTCGCCCGGCTTGACGTCGTTGTAAGCCTTCACGCCGATACCGCACTCGGTACCGTTGCGAACTTCCTCGACGTTTTCCTTGAAGCGACGCAGCGATTCCAGCTCGCCTTCGAATACCACCACGCTGTCCCGCAGCACGCGGATCGGCTTGTTCCGCTTCACCACGCCTTCGATGATCATGCAGCCTGCAACCGCGCCGAACTTGGAGCTGCGGAACACGTCGCGGACCTGCGCGATACCGATGATCTCTTCGCGGATTTCCACGCCGAGCAGACCGGAGGCCACCTGCTTCACCTGGTCGATCACGTCATAGATGATCGAGAAGTAACGCAGGTCAACGCCGTTGGACTCAATGATGCGACGGGCCGAAGCATCCGCACGCACGTTGAAGCCGATGACGGTGGCCTTGGAAGCCACAGCCGAGTTGGCGTCGGACTCGGTGATGCCGCCCACGCCGGAGTGGATCACGTTGATGCGGATGTCGTCGTTGGACAGTGCCACCAGCGCCTGGCTCAGTGCCTGCACCGAACCCTGCACGTCGGCCTTGATCAGCAGGTTCAATACCTGCTGGCCATCGCCCTTGCCCAGCTGCGACATGATGTCTTCCATGCGGCTGCCGGCAGTAGCGACCAGGCGCGACTCGCGACGCTTGGTTTCGCGCGTCTGCGCGACGTCCTTGGCCAGACGCTCGTCTTCAACCACGACGAAGTCGTCGCCAGCTTCCGGCACGCCGGACAGACCCAGCACCTGCACCGGAATCGACGGACCGGCTTCAGCAACCTGGCTGCCGGTTTCGTCGAACAATGCACGCACGCGGCCGTACTGGATACCGCACACCAGGTAGTCGCCCTTCTTCAGCAGACCCTGTTGCACCAGCACCGTCGCGACCGGGCCACGGCCCTTGTCCAGCGAGGATTCGATGACCACGCCGCTGGCGCGGCCTTCGGCCACGGCCTTCAGCTCCAGCACTTCGGCCTGCAGCGAAATCGCATCCAGCAGGTCGTCGATGCCCAGGCCGGTCTTGGCCGAGATTTCAACCATCTGCACGTCACCACCGAAATCTTCGGCCACGACCTGCTCTGCAAGCAGTTCGTTCTTGACGCGCATCGGATCAGCCGACGCCTTGTCGATCTTGTTGATTGCCACCACGATCGGCGCATTGGCTGCGCGAGCGTGCTGGATGGCTTCCTTGGTCTGCGGCATCACGCCATCGTCGGCAGCGACAACCACCACCACGATATCGGTCAGCTGCGCACCACGGGCACGCATCGAGGTGAACGCGGCATGGCCCGGGGTATCGAGGAAGCTGATCACGCCCTTCGGCGTGGTCACATGGTAGGCACCAATGTGCTGGGTAATGCCGCCGGCTTCGCCAGTGGCGATCTTGGTGCGACGGATGTAATCCAGCAGCGAGGTCTTGCCGTGATCGACGTGACCCATGATGGTCACCACCGGTGCACGCGGCACCGCTACGCGCTCATCGGCGTCGGTGATGGCCAGCAGTGCGTCTTCGGCATCGTTGTCACTGGCGCGCACGACCTTGTGGCCGAGCTCTTCGACAACCAGCGCGGCGGTATCGTGATCGATGGACTGGGTGATGGTGGCCATCACGCCCATCTTGAACAGCGCCTTGACCACCTCGCCGCCCTTCAGAGCGAGCTTCTGTGCCAGATCGGCCACAGTGATGGTGTCGCCGACGGCGACCTCACGCACAACCGGTGCGGTCGGACGTTCGAAGGCATGGCTGCCGCCACCGCTGCGCGATGCGTCATTGCCACGACGGCCCTGCGGTGCGCGAGCACCCGGACGGCCACGCGAATTATTGTTGTTGCTGTTGCCACGACGGGCACGATCAGACGCCGACAGGTGCAGCTGGCCGCCGAAACGGTTGCCATCACCACCTTCGTTGCGCTTGCCCGGCTTGGCGTTGGCATTGGCGTTGTTGTTGCCACGGTCATCGCGGGCAGGCGCACGGGCCGGGGCAGCTGCTGCTGCCGGGGCCTGACGCGCAGCACGCGGTGCCGGCGCTTCAGCTGCCGGAGCCGGCTTTGCTGCAGCGACCTTGGCGGCTTCTTCGGCGGCGACCTTCTCGGCCTCCACGCGTGCAGCCTCGGCTACCTCGGCGGCCTTCTTGGCGGCGATGCCTTCGTCGCGGGCGCGATCCTTCTCGGCCAGCATGCGCTGCTCGTCGAGATTGCGCTGACGCGATTCTTCGAGCTTGCGCAGGATATCGGCGCGCTCTTCGTCCGGCGTCATCGCAGGCTTGCCACCTTCCGGCTTGGTGTAGGTGCGCTTCTGGCGCACTTCCACATTGACGGTGGTCTTGCTACGGCCAGCACTGACGGTCACTTCCTGATGCTTGCGGCGATTCAGGGTGATCTTCTTCGATGCGGCATCAGCCTCTTCGACCGGCTGCTCTTCCTTGCCGTGCGAACGGCGGAGGAAGCCAAGCAGCTTCACTTTCTCGGTACTGGTCACGACCTGGTCGGGACCGCTGAACTTCATCCCGGCCTGGGACAGCTGTTCAAGCAGTTTCTCGACCGGCGTGTTGACCAGTTCGGCGAGCTTGCGGATGGTGGTTTGCTGCGACATTCGGATCCTATGATCTTGTTTGCACTCCCTCGTTACGAACGAAGGCAGCGCGGAGTCTACGCCCTGAGCGGCTCAGGGCACTGTTCATCGCTGGCTCATTCGCCGCGCTCCAGGCGGGCGATCTCCTCGGCGCGGGCTGCCAGGACCAACGCCGCGGCGCGCTCCAGATCCATACCCTCGATGCCGAACTCCAGAACCTCGTCGGCAGCCAGATCCGACAGATCCTCACTTGTGCGCACGCCGTGGCCAGCCAGCGCATACGCGGTAGCCTCATCCATGCCCTTCAGTGCCAGCAGATCGGCTGTCGGCACACCGCCGTCAACCCCCTCTTCCACCGCCAGCGCTTCATTGAGCAGCGCATCGCGGGCGCGGGCACGCAGTTCTTCAACGATATCTTCGTCGAAGCCCTCCACTGCCAGCAACTCACCAACCGGCACGTAGGCGATTTCTTCCACCGTACCAAAGCCTTCCGACACCAGGATGCCGGCAATTTCTTCGTCCACTTCCAGCTTGTCCATGAACAGCTGACGGGCGACGCCCTGCTCGGCTTCCGACTTGGCGGTCACCTGGTCCTGGGTCATCACATTCAGCTGCCAACCGGTCAGACGGCTGGCCAGGCGCACGTTCTGGCCGCCCTTGCCGATGGCCTGGGCCAGGCGGTCTTCTGCCACGGCCAGATCCATTGAATGCTTTTCTTCGTCGACGATGATCGACTGCACTTCAGCCGGCGCCATCGCGTTGATGACGAAGTTGGCCGGGTTGTCGTTCCACAACACGATGTCCACGCGCTCGCCATTGAGCTCGTTGGACACGGCCTGCACGCGCGAACCGCGCATGCCGATGCAGGCGCCGATTGGATCGGTACGGGTGTCGTGAGCCAGCACGGCGATCTTGGCGCGGTCGCCCGGGTCACGCGCACAGGCCTTGATTTCAACCAGGCCCTGGCCGACTTCCGGCACTTCCAGCTTGAACAGCTCGATCATGAATTCCGGAGCAGCGCGGCTGATGAACAGCTGCGGGCCACGCGGTTCCGAACGCACTTCAGCCAGGTAGCCGCGAACACGATCGCCGGCACGCAGCACGTCACGCGGAATGCCCTTGTCCTTCGGAATGAAGGCTTCGGCATTGCCGCCCAGATCGACATAGATGTTGCCGCGCTCGGCGCGCTTGACCACACCGGTGACCAGCTCGCCAACGCGGTCCTTCCACGCATCCACCACCTGCTGGCGCTCAGCCTCGCGCACACGCTGGACGATGACCTGCTTGGCAGCCTGCGCTGCGATACGGCCGAAATCCGGATTTTCAATCTGTTCTTCGATGTAATCACCGATCTCGACGTCATCGGCTTCGTCCACCGCGTCCATCATGCGGATCTGGCGGTCCGGCGATTCCATCACCACGTCATCGGCGACCACTTCCCAGCGACGGAAGGTTTCGTAGGTACCGTCCTTGTGGTTGATCGAAACGCGCGCCAGGATTTCCTGATCGGGGTAACGCTTCTTCGCGGCAGAGGCCAGCGCGGCCTCGATCGCATCAAAAATAACTTCGCGCGGCACGCCCTTCTCGTTGGCGACTGCGTCAACTACCAGCAAAAGTTCCTTGCTCATCGGCTCACTCCGCGCGCGGCTTTTTGGCCGCCGTTTCGTTATTGGAATTATTCTTGGACTTGCCTTGCTTGGGAGCAGGACCCGTCGGTTTGGTCGGTGCGAGGCCCAATGCGGCCCAGTCCGGAATGATGCGTGCCTTGTCGATATTGTCGAACGAAGCCACGAACGGCTTGTTGTCGACGACAAAGGTCACCGTGCCCTGCGTCAGGTCAACCGCAACGATCTCGCCCTGCAGGCGACGGCGGTTTTCCTGCGGCAGCTTCAGCCCGACCTTGGCGGATTCACCAATGGCCAGCTCGAACTGCTGCAGCGTGAACAGCGGGCGATCCACGCCGGGCGAGGACACTTCCAGCGTGTAATTGCCGCTGATCGGGTCTTCAACATCCAACTGCGCGGAAACCTCACGGCTCACCCGCTCGCAGTCTTCGACGTTGACCATGCGCTCAGGCTGCTCAGCCAGCGGCACGTCGATATAAAGGCGCAACGTTGCACCGCCCGGGGCCGGCAGATATTCGGCGCCAAGCAACTCGAGCCCCAACGCCTGCACGGTGGGGCTCAGCAGATTCGCGATTTCAGTAGCCTTGTCGCTCACAGCCAGCCTTGATTCGTAAGTTAGAGAACGGTTGTAACCCAACCGGGGTTTTGCGTATTACAGAAACAGCAAAGGGCCCACGTGGGCCCTTTGTCCGTTTGGATCCGTTGGCCGGATCCCGGTTGCAAGAACGGAAGCAGCCGTTCTTGCGAGCCCAACTTTTGCCTCTATCAACACTGCGTGTTGCCAAAGACCGAAGCTGGTAGCGGGGGCAGGATTTGAACCTGCGACCTTCGGGTTATGAGCCCGACGAGCTGCCAGACTGCTCCACCCCGCATCAGAAGCGAGATTATGAAGTAACCAAGTCGATAATGCAAGACTTATTTACTTCGCGTTTCTCTCTAACTGCTAGAGAAACCCGGAAAAACCCTTCCGGTTGAACCACTTATCAGGTGGCTCCGACCTTTCCGCTAGGCGGTGAGGTCGTCAACTCAGGAGATGAATAATACACACTTCGCGCAGATTTGTATCGTTTTTTATGACAAATGTGCAAAAGAATTGCTCATCCATTCCAGAATCGGGCCCAAGCCCAGCGGGAGGACCAGCAACAGCACGGAATTCACGCCCAAAACGATACCCAGGATGCGATCGTTGTTACGCGGCAGCGGCTCACCTACCGGCTCATCGAAGTACATGACCTTGATGACGCGCAGGTAGTAGAAGCAACCAATCACCGCACACAGCACGCCGACCATGGCCAGCCACAACAGGCCGCCCTTGATCGCAGCGCTCAGCACCGCCAGCTTGCTCCAGAAGCCGAGGAACGGCGGAATACCGGCCAGCGACGCCATGATGCACAGGACCAGGCCTGCCATCCACGGGCTACGGGCATTCAGGCCCTTGAAGTCCTCGATGTTCTCGGCCTCGAAACCGGCACGCGACAGCGCGATGATCGCGCCGAACGAGGCGGTCGACATGATGGCGTAGGCAATGGCGTAGAACATCGCCGCCGAATAGCCTTCCTTGCCACCACCGGCCACCGCCATCAGCAGGAAGCCGATGTGCGAAACCGTCGAATAGGCCAGCATGCGCTTCAGGTTGCTCTGTGCGATCGCCATCAGGTTGCCAACGACCAGCGACAGTGCGGCCAGGCCGGCCAACACGTACTGCAGCTCGGTCGACAGCGGGCCAACGCCCATTTCCAGCAGGCGGTAAGCCATGCCGAAGGCAGCCAGCTTCGGTGCCGAGCTGATGAACAGCGCGATCGGTGCCGGGGCACCCTGGTACACGTCCGGTAGCCACATATGGAACGGTGCAGCGCCCAGCTTGAAGGCAACACCGGCAACCATGAACACCGCACCGGTCAACAGCAGCAAGCGCTCGTCCGAATGGGCGATGGAGGCATGGATCACGTCCAAGTGCAGCGAGCCGGTGGCGCCGTAGATCAAGGACATGCCGTACAGCAGCAGGCCCGACGCCAGCGAACCGAGCACGATGTACTTCATGCCTGCTTCGGCGGCGAGCTTGTTCTCACGGTTGCTGGCAACCAGCGCGTAGGAGCACAGTGCCAGCAGTTCCAGGCCCAGGTACACCATCAGCAGGCTGCCGGCCGACACCAGGATCATCATGCCGGCGGTGGCGAACAGGATCAGCACCGGGATCTCGCCCTGGTACAGGTTGCGCTCGCGCAGGTAGCTCCAGCCGTAGATCAGGCTCAAACCGCTGACCAGCACGATCACCGTCTTCATGACATCGGCGGCGTTGTCACGGACAAACATGCCGTGGAACACCTCGCCCTGCCCGCCTGCACCGCCCAACAGCAAGGCGAAGGCGACAGCAAGGATCGCTACCGACAGAAAGTGGGTCCAGACCTTGTGCTTGGTGCTGATGAACAGATCAAGCATCAACAGGGCAAAGGCACCGCCAATCACTACCAGTTCGGGCAGCAACGGCAGCAGGTCGGTCATGGTCAACGGCAGAGGCGTCGGCGTGGTCATCATCAAATCCTGGAATCAATACTCTCGACGGGCCGCTTACAGCAGCTTGCTCGATGCGATCTGCATCGCCAGCTTGGCGATGGACGGCTCCATCAGCTCGGTCAGCGGCAGCGGGTAGAAGCCCAGCACCAAGGTGCCTACAGCAAATACGCCCATTACCAGCCATTCGCGACCGTTCATATCCTTCAGCTCGGCGACGTGGGCATTGCCCACCTCACCGAAGAACACACGCTTGTACAGCCACAGCGAATACGCCGCGCCGATGATCAAGGTGGAGGCAGCACCCAGCGCAACCAGCGGATTCCACTGGAACGCAGCCAACACGACCATGAACTCGCCGACGAAGCCACTGGTGCCCGGCAGGCCGGAGTTGGCCATGAAGAACAGCAGTGCAAACGCGGAGAACCACGGCATCACATTGACCACACCGCCGTAATCGGCGATGCGACGGCTGTGCATGCGGTCATACAGCACGCCCACGCAGGAGAACATCGCGCCGGACACGAAGCCGTGCGACACCATCTGCACCATCGCGCCCTGCAGGCCCAGGCGGGCCGCATCGGGGTTGCCGGCGTCACGCACCAGCCACAACGCGGTGAAGGTGCCCAGGGTCACGAAGCCCATGTGTGCGACCGACGAATAAGCGATGAGCTTCTTCATGTCGTCCTGCACCAGCGCCACCAGACCGACGTAGATCACCGCCACCAGCGACAGCGCGATCACCAGCCATGCCCACTCGTGGCTGGCATCGGGCACGATCGGCAGGTTGAAGCGCAGGAAGCCGTAGCCACCAATCTTCAGTGCGATCGCCGCCAGGATCACCGAACCGGCGGTCGGCGCTTCAACGTGCGCATCCGGCAGCCAGGTGTGTACCGGGAACATCGGCACCTTGACCGCGAAGGCGATCAGGAACGCGAAGAATATCCAGGTCTGCTCCTTGGCCGACAGCTGCAGCTGATACAGGTCGGCCAGCTGGAAGCTGCCGCCCTTCAGGTACAGGTAGATCAGCGCCACCAGCATCAGCACCGAGCCGAGGAAGGTGTACAGGAAGAACTTCATCGCCGCGTAGATACGCCGCGGACCGCCCCAGACGCCGATGATCAGGAACATCGGGATCAGCATGGCTTCGAAGAACACGTAGAACAGCATCGCGTCGGTCGCGGCGAAGATGCCGACCGTCACGCCTTCCAGTACCAGGAAGGCGGCCACGTACTGATTGACGCGCTTGTCGACCACGCCCCAGGCGCCGATCAGTGCCAGCACGCCGATCAGCGTGGTCAGCAGGATCAGGGCGATGGCGATACCGTCAACGGCCAGGTTGTAGCCGATCTTGAAGGCCGGGATCCACGGATGCCGTTCGACGAACTGCATCACCTCGGCGGCGCCGCGGTCGTAACCGCTGAGCAAGCCAAGACTGATCAGGAAGGTGAGCAGTGCCACCGCCAGGGATGCCCAACGGGCAGCCTGGGCGTTGCGCACAGCGAGGATCAACGCACCGCCGATGATCGGCAGCCAGATGAGAATACTAAGTAGAGGCCAGTTCGACACGTCTTCTATTCCGTACAGGTCAACGCCAGAAATGCATCAGTACGCCCAACAGGGCAATAAGACCGATGATCATCGCGAACGCGTAGTGGTAGAGGAAACCGGATTGGGTGCGGCGCAACAGGTTGGCAGCCAGGTCGACCAGACGCGCCGAACCATTGACCATCACCCCATCAACGACCGTGCTATCAACGGCACGGGCGGCCTTGCCGAGCTGCACACCACCGCCGGCAAAGCCGTCGATCCAGAGCTTGTCGAAGCCGTACTTGTTTTCCAGCACCGAAACCACCGGTGCCAGGGTCTTGCGAGCTTGTCCTGCCAGTTCCGGCTTCCAGATGTAGAACACCCAGGCCAGCGCGAAACCTGCAACCGTCAGCCAGAACGCCGGCATCTGCATGCCGTGTACCGCATAGGCCACCGAACCGTGCCAGAACTCCTTGCCAACTTCGGCAATGGTATCGCGTGCCGGGTTGTAGAAATCGACGATGCCGGTGAAGAACGACATGGTCTGGCCCGGGATGCCAGCGGCAGCATGGTGGCCATCCCAACCGGTACCGAACAGCATCGGACCGATGGTGAAGAAGCCGATCAGGATGGACGGGATCGCCAGCAGCACCAGCGGAACCGTCACCACCAAGGGCGATTCGTGCGGCACGTGCACGCCATGACCATGGTGGTCATCGTGGCCGTGGGCATGATCACCGTGATGGTCATCATGCGCGTCGCGGAAGCGCTCCTTGCCGAAGAAGGTCAGGAACAGCAGGCGGAAGCTGTAGAAGCTGGTGACGATCACGCCACCGAGCACCGCCCAGTAACCGTAAAGGGCAACCCAGCCAGCCTCGGCAGCATGCGCATGCATCGCGGCCGCTTCGATGATGGTGTCCTTGGAGTAGAAACCAGAGAAGAACGGCGTACCCACCAGGGCCAGCGTACCGATCCACATGGTGATGTGGGTAACCGGCATGTATTTGCGCAGGCCGCCCATCTTCATCATGTTCTGCTCATGGTGCATGCCCATGATCACCGAACCGGCACCGAGGAACAGCAGCGCCTTGAAGAAGGCGTGGGTCATCAGGTGGAACACGGCGCCCGAGTAGGCCGACACGCCGAGTGCAACCGTCATGTAGCCCAGCTGCGACAGCGTCGAGTAAGCAACCACGCGCTTGATATCGGTCTGCACGATGCCGATCAGGCCGGTGAAGAAGGCCGTGGTCGCACCGATGAACAGGATGAAGTCCAGCGCGGTCTGCGACAGCTCGAACAGCGGCGACATGCGGGTGACCATGAAGATACCCGCGGTAACCATGGTCGCAGCGTGGATCAGCGCCGAGATCGGGGTCGGGCCTTCCATCGAGTCCGGCAGCCACACGTGCAGCGGCACCTGCGCCGACTTGCCCATCGCACCGATGAACAGACAGATGCAGATGATGGTGGCAACACTCCACTGGTGGTCGCCGATCAGCTGCACCATCGCGTGGCCGGTGATATCGGTGCCCAGCACGGTGCCCGCATTGGCGAACACGGTGGCGTAGTCCAGCGAGCCGAAGGCCCACAGGATGCCGGCGATGCCGAGCAGGAAGCCGAAGTCACCCACGCGGTTGACCAGGAACGCCTTCATGTTGGCGAAGATCGCGGTCGGGCGCTTGAAGTAGAAACCGATCAGCAGGTACGACACCAGGCCCACCGCTTCCCAGCCGAAGAACAGCTGCAGGAAGTTGTTGCTCATCACCAGGGTGAGCATCGAGAAGGTGAACAGCGAGATGTAGCTGAAGAAACGCTGGTAGCCGTCGTCTTCGGACATGTAGCCGATCGAGTAGATGTGGACCAGCAGCGACACGAAGGTCACCACCACCATCATCATCGCGGTCAGGCGATCGACCATGAAGCCGACGTGTGCCGCGTACTGGCCCACTTCGAAGAAGGTGTAGATGTTCTGGTTGAACGGCTGCGCCCCACCCCACAACAGCTGGGAGAAGATATAAGCCGACAGGCCGAAGCTGACCGCCACGCCCAGAATGGTGATGTATTGGGCGCCCTTGCGCCCCACCTGACGACCGAACAGGCCGGCGATGATGCTGCCGAACAGCGGTGCCAGCACCACTGCAATCAACAGACTCTTGGAGAGAGTGATTTCCATCTTCGGATCAGCCCTTCAGCGAATCGACTTCGCCCACGTTGATGGTGTGGCGAGTACGGAACAAGGTCACCAGGATCGCGAGGCCGATTGCAGCTTCGGCTGCGGCCACGGTCAGGATGAAGAACACGAACAGCTGACCGGCGGTGTCGCCCAGCTCACGCGAGAAGGCAATGAAGTTGATGTTCACCGACAGCAGCATCAGTTCGATCGACATCAACAGCACGATGATGTTCTTCCGGTTGAGGAAGATGCCGGCAACGGAGATGCAGAACATCACCGCGCCCAACGCGAGCATATGGCCCAGAGAAATCATGGCTTGGCCTCCTCGCCACCGTCATGTTGCGTATCAACCTGCACCGCCGGCTTTTCGGCGGCCATCTTGACCATGCGCAGGCGGTCTTTTGCCTTGGTCATGGTCTGCTCGGTCGGGTTCTGCGTCTTCAGGCCTTCACGGCGGCGCAGGGTCAGCATCACTGCTGCCACCACGGCCACGGTCAGGATCACGGCGGCGAACTCGAACGGGAGCAGGTATTCGGTGAACAGGCTGCGTGCCAGCCAGGTGATGTTGGACGTATCCGCGGCAACCGCAGCGGCGTTGTCCACCGGGAACGGTGCGGTGCGCGCCTTGATGCCGATCAGGGTCAGCATCTGCACCAGCATCACCACCGCGACCACCAGGCCGACCGGCAGGTAACGTACCCAGCCTTCACGCAGATTGGTGGTGTCGATGTCCAGCATCATCACCACGAACAGGAACAACACCATCACCGCGCCGACGTAGACCAGCACCAGGGTGACACCGAGGAACTCGGCGCCCACCAGCAGCCATACGCAGGCAATGGAGAAGAACGTCAGGATCAAGCACAACACGGCATACACCGGGTTGCGCACGCTGATCACCGCTGCCGCGGAAATGCCGGCAATGATGGAGAAGAACCAGAAAGCAATATTTACCCAATCCATCTCAAGACCTCAGCGGAAGGCGGCGTCGGCGGCGCGGCGCTCGGCGATTTCGGCTTCAAGCCGGTCGCCAAGTGCCAGCAGCTGCGGCTTGGTGATGATGTTCTCGCCACGCTTCTCGAAGTGGTACTCGAGAATGTGGGTCTCGACGATCGAGTCCACCGGGCAGCTTTCTTCGCAGAAGCCGCAGAAGATGCACTTGAACAGATCGATTTCGTAACGCGTGGTACGGCGGGTGCCGTCTTCGCGCTTGGCCGAGTCGATGGTGATGGCCAGTGCCGGGCATACCGCTTCGCACAGTTTGCAGGCGATGCAGCGCTCTTCACCGTTGGGGTAACGGCGCAGGGCGTGCAGGCCACGGAAGCGCGGCGACTGCGGGAACTTCTCCATCGGGTACATCACGGTGTACTTGGGCTTGAACGCGTATTTCAGCGTCAGCCACAGGCCGCCGAGCAACTCGAGGAGCAGCAGGCTTTTGAAATAGTGGGTGATCTTATTCATGAATCAAACGCCCTTCTGGATCACGCCGTAGAACACCATCAGTGCCGTCACCGCGATCCAGAAAATGGTCAACGGGATGAACACCTTCCAGCCCAGACGCATGATCTGGTCATAACGGAAGCGCGGGAAGCTGGCACGGAACCAGATGTACGCACTGGCGAAGAACAGCACCTTGAGCAGCAGCCACGGCCAACCGCCGGTCCAGATCCAGTTGATCCACGGCGAAATGTCTGCCGTGATCCAGCCCTGGAGCGGGCTCAGCCAGCCACCGAGGAAGAAGATCGAGATCAGGAAGCTGACCAGGATCATGTTGGCGTACTCGGCCAGGAAGAACAGCGCGAACGCACCGCCGGAGTACTCCACCATGTGGCCGGCAACGATTTCCGACTCGCCTTCAACCACGTCGAACGGCGCGCGGTTGGTTTCGGCAACGCCGGACACCCAATACACGACGAACAGCGGGAACAGCGGCAGCAGGAACCAGTCGAACAGACCCGAGTTACCCTTCTGCGCCAACACGATGTCGGTCAGGTTCAGGCTGCCGGCGGCGATCATCACGCCAACCAGCGCGAAGCCCATCGCGATTTCGTAGCTGACAACCTGTGCGGCCGAACGCATCGCACCGAGGAAGGCGTACTTGGAGTTGGAGGCCCAACCAGCCAGGATCACGCCGTACACACCCAGCGAGGTCATCGCCAGCAGGTACAGCAGACCAACGTTGGCGTTGGACAGCACCAGCTTGTAGTCGAATGGAACCACCGCCCACGCCGCGAACGACGGAGCCAGCACGATCAGCGGCGCGATGATGTACATCGCCTTGTGTGCACTGGCCGGAGCGATGATTTCCTTGAACAGCAGCTTGGTGACGTCGGCGAAGGCCTGCAACAGGCCGCCCAGACCGACATACATCGGCCCGTGGCGCACATGCATCCAACCAATCAGCTTGCGCTCCCACAACACGTAGAAGGCAACCGAAATGATCACCGGCATGGCGATCAGCAGGATCTTGATCACCGTCCACAGCACGATGCCGATGTCACCCAGCGACATGAACCACTGGAACAAGGGGTCGATCGCGTTTAACAGCAACTCGTTCATGCAGCCACCACCGTTACACGTGCGGCACCCAGCGGCGCGGTTGCGCCGTGGCCCGATTCAATCCACACCGTGCCAGCAGCGACGCGGGCGTCAACCACAACCGACAGCGTGGCACGACCAGCGTCGGTGCCGACCTTGGCCATCTGGCCCTCGGTCAGCTGCAGACGCGCGGCGTCGTCGGCATTGAGCACGATGCGCGGCTCATTGTTGAGCGGATGCGACTGCAGCGCCTGCGCACGACGCACGACGGCGTCGGTGCGGTAGATCGCCGGGGTCGAGGCCACTTCAAAGCCCTCGCCTGCAACCTGCGGCTGTGCCGAAGCGGCAACCTTGACCGACACCGGCTGCAAGCCGGCACGCAGGCCTGCCAGATCGGTGAAGCCGAAACCGGCCAGCTGCATGTCACCACCCAGCGCACGCAGCACGCGCCAGCCCTCGCGGGCCTCGCCTTGCAGCTTGCCACCGGCGCGGGCGACCTGGTCGCGACCGTCCAGATTGGTGAGCGTGCCGTCGATTTCCGGCAGCGCGCCAATCGGCAGAATCACATCGGCCACATCGCGGGTCGAGGTGCAGGCGTACTGGCTGAACGCGACAACCTTGGCACCGGCGAGCGCCTTGCGGGCGGCGGCGGTATCGGCGAAATCCAGACCCGGCTCGATGCCGTACAGGGCATAGGCCTTGCGCGGCTGTGCCAGCATCGCATTGATGTCCTTGCCGGCCGGCAGTACACCGACGCGGACCAGACCCAGTGCGTTGGCACCCTGCGGGATACGGCACAGCTTGGCGCCGGTCGCCGCGGCAAATGCGCTGGCGGCCGAACGGATCGCAGCAGCCTGTGGATGATTTTCAGCAATCGCACCGACGATGATGACGGTGTTGTTGCCGCCCTTCACCGCGTCGACCAGCTGCGCATTGCCCAGCGCTTCAACGAACTGCGACGGTGCAACGATCTGCTTGCCGGCCAGCTTGAACGCGAAGTCGAAGTCCACCGGGTTGATCGCGTGGATCTTGGCACCGTTGGTGGTCTGCGCCTTGCGCAGGCGAGCGTGCAGCAGCGGCAGCTCGTGGCGGATATTGCTACCCAGCACGACGATCTGATCAGCGTGTTCAATCTCGGCCAGCGACATGCCGAACACTTCGGCAACCGGAGCATCGGAGAAGTCACGGTTGTTGATGCGGTGGTCGATGTTGTTCGAACCCAGGCCAGTGGCCAGGCGGGCCAGCAATGCGCCCTCCTCGTTCGACGTTGCCGGGTGCACCAGCACGCCGAGCTCGTCGCCACGGTTGGCTTCGAAAATTTCGCGGGCAGCGGCCAGGCCTTCAGCCCAGCTCACTTCCTTCCACTCGCCATTGACCTTCTGCAGCGGCTTGACCGCGCGGTCGGCCGAATACAGGCCCTGATGCGAATAACGATCGCGATCGGACAGCCAGCACTCGTTGACCAGCTCGTTGTCACGCGGCACGGCGCGCAGCACTTCGCCGCGGCGCACGTGCAGGAACAGGTTCGAACCCATCGCGTCGTGGTAACCCAGCGACTCGCGTGCGGTCAGTTCCCACGGGCGTGCCTTGAACTGGAACACCTTGTTGGTCAGCGCGCCGACCGGACACACGTCGATGACGTTGCCGGACAGCTCGGTGGTCAGCGGCTTGCCGTCGTAGGTGCCGATCTGCAGGTTTTCACCACGCGACATGCCACCCAGTTCATAGGTGCCGGCCACTTCCGCGGTGAAGCGCACGCAACGGGTGCACTGGATGCAGCGGGTCATCTCGGTGGCGACCAGCGGCCCCATGTCCTCGTCGACCACAACGCGCTTGCGCTCGTTGAAGCGGCTGACCGAACGGCCGTAGCCCAGCGATACGTCCTGCAGCTCGCACTCGCCGCCCTGGTCGCAGATCGGGCAGTCCAGCGGATGGTTGATGAGCAGGAACTCCATCACCGAACGCTGGTACTTGAGCGCCTTCTCGTTGCGGGTCTGGATCTTCATGCCATCCATGACCGGGGTTGCGCAGGCCGGCGACGGCTTGGGCGACTTTTCAACGTCGACCAGGCACATGCGGCAGTTTGCGGCGATCGGCAGCTTCTCGTGGTAGCAGAAGCGCGGAATCGGAATGCCAGCCTTGTCGGCGGCCTGGATGATCATCGAACCCTTGGGTACGACCAGCGTCTGACCATCGATATCGATGGTCACATGATCCGGCGGTACATTGGGATTTACCGGTTGCGCGCTCATGCGGCAGCAGTCTCCACCTTCTTGCCGTCAACCATCGAATGACCGTTGACGATGTAGTACTCGAATTCGTTCCAGAACTGGCGCAGGAAGCCTTGGATCGGCCACGCTGCCGCCTCACCGAACGCACAGATGGTGTGGCCTTCAATCTGACCGGCAACCGTCTTCAACTGGTGCAGGTCTTCCATCGTGGCCTGGCCGGCGACGATGCGCTCCAGCACACGGTGCATCCAGCCGGTACCTTCGCGGCACGGGGTGCACTGGCCACAGGATTCCTTGTGGAAGAACTGGCTGATGCGGCAGGCGAACTTGACGCAGCAGACGCTGTCATCCAGCACCACGATGGCACCCGACCCCAGGCCCGAGCCCAGTGCACGGATGGTGTCGTAGTCCATCGGCAGACCCTTGAGTTCCGCAGCGGTCAGCACCGGCATCGACACGCCGCCCGGGATCGCGCCCTTCAGGGTGCGGCCCGGACGCAGACCACCGGCCATTGCCAGCAGGTCGTCGAACGTGGTGCCCAGCGGCACTTCGAAGTTGCCTCCGTTGGCCACGCAACCGGAGACCGAGAAGCACTTCGGGCCACCGTTGTTGGTCAGGCTCAGATTCTTGAACCACTCCGCGCCGTTGCGGATGATCGCCGGCACCGAGGCATAGGTCTCGGTGTTGTTGATCGTGGTCGGCTTTCCGTACAGGCCGAAATTGGCCGGGAACGGCGGCTTGAAACGCGGCTGACCCTTCTTGCCTTCCAGCGATTCCATCAGCGCGGTTTCTTCGCCGCAGATGTAGGCACCGGCGCCAAGCGCGCCATAGATATCGATATCGCAACCGCTGCCCAGCACGTTCTTGCCCAGCCAACCGTGCTTATAGGCATCGGCCAGAGCCTGCTCGAAATGCTCGAACGGCTCGTGGTGGAACTCACCGCGCAGGTAGTTGTAGGCCGCAGTCGAACCAGTGGCGTAGCAGGCGATGGCCATGCCCTCCACCACCGAGTGCGGGTTGTAACGCAGGATGTCGCGGTCCTTGCAGGTGCCCGGCTCGGATTCATCCGAGTTGCACAGGATGTACTTCTGCACATCGCCCTTGGGCATGAAGGACCACTTCAAACCGGTCGGAAAGCCCGCGCCGCCACGACCGCGCAGGCCGGACTGCTTGACCATTTCGATGACGTCGGCCGGCGCGATCTTCTCTTCGAGGATCTTGCGCAGCGCGGCGTAGCCACCGGTCTTCAGATAGCTTTCATACGACCACGGAGTGTCGTAATGCAGCGTGGTGTAAACCACGTTGTGCGGAAGCGGAGCCGGTCCGACCGGGCCCTTGGATTCGTGGTGTGCCATGCCTTACTCCAGCCCGTCCAGCAGCGCGTCGACCTGGTCCAGCGTCAGGCGCTCGTGGTAATGGCCGTTGATGACCATCATCGGCGCGCCCGCGCAGCCAGCCAGGCACTCTTCCTCTTTCTTGAGGTAGACGCGGCCGTCAGCGGTGGATTCACCGTGCTTGATGCCCAGCTTCTTCTCGCAATGGCGGACGATGTCGTCGGCGCCGTTGAGCCAGCAGCTGACGTTTGTGCAGATGGCGACGTTGTTGCGGCCAACCTTCTCGGTCTCGAACATCGAGTAGAAGGTTGCCACCTCGTACGCCCACACAAACGGCAGGTCCAGGTACTTGGCAACCGCGGCGATCAAGTCGTCGCTCAGCCATCCCTGGTTCTGCTCCTGTGCGGCATGCAGACCCTGCAGCACCGCCGAACGCTTGCGCTCCGGCGGGAACTTGGAGAGCCAGTGATCGATGTGAGCACGCGTCTTGTCGCTCAACACCACCATCGGGTCGACGTTGCGCGCCGCCTCGAAATTACCCGTCGCCTTCATTGGCCGACCTCAACGAATACCAAATGCTGAAAAACCGATGCCTGCGGCGGCAGAACCGCGCAGGCAACGGACGATGTGTGATTGGCAGGCATTACCGGTCAACCTCGCCGAACACGAGGTCGTAGGTGCCGATCATCGCCACCACGTCGGCCAGCATGTGACCACGTACGACCGAATCGATCGAGGACAGGTGGGCAAAGCCCGGCGCGCGCAGGTGGGCGCGGAACGGCTTGTTGGCACCGTCGGACACCAGGTAGCAGCCGAACTCGCCCTTGGGCGCTTCAACCGCCGCGTAGGTTTCGCCGGCCGGCACGCAGTAGCCTTCACTGAACAGCTTGAAGTGATGGATCAGCGCTTCCATGTCGTCCTTCATCTCGGCGCGAGCCGGCGGAGCGACCTTGAAGTTCTTGACCATCACAGGGCCCGGGTTGGCCTTCAGCCAAGCCACGCACTGCTTGATGATGCGGTTGGATTCGCGCATCTCGGCAATACGCACCAGGTAACGGTCGTAGCAGTCGCCCTTGGTGCCCAACGGCAGGTCGAAATCGACCGCGTCGTACTTGGCGTACGGCTGCTTCTTGCGCAGATCCCAGGCAATACCCGAACCACGCAGCATTACACCGGTCATGCCCCAGGCCATTGCATGCTCCGGGGTGATCACGCCGATGCCAACGGTACGCTGCTTCCAGATACGGTTGTCGGTAAGCAGGGTTTCGTATTCGTCAACGCGACCCGGGAACTCATTGGTGAAGTTCTCCAGGAAGTCGAGCAGCGAGCCCTCGCGCGAAGCGTTCAGACGCTTCAGCGCATTGCCCTTGTGCCAACGCGACTCTTTGTACTTCGGCATGGTGTCCGGCAGATCGCGGTACACGCCGCCCGGACGGTAGTAAGCCGCGTGCATGCGCGCGCCGGAGACTGCTTCGTAGCAGTCCATCAGCTCTTCGCGTTCACGGAAGGCATACAGCATCACCGCCATCGCGCCCAGATCGAGCGCGTTGGAGCCCAGCCACATCAAGTGGTTCAGGACGCGGGTGACTTCGTCGAACATGGTGCGGATGTACTGCGCACGCTCCGGCACTTCGATACCCACCAGGGTTTCGATGGCGCGGACATAGGCGTGCTCGTTGCACATCATCGAGCAGTAATCCAGGCGATCCATGTAGCCGATCGACTGGTTGAACGGCTTGGACTCGGCCAGCTTCTCGGTCGCGCGGTGCAGCAGACCGATATGCGGATCGGCGCGCATGATGGTTTCGCCGTCCATTTCCAGGATCAGGCGCAGCACACCATGTGCGGCCGGATGCTGCGGGCCGAAGTTCATGGTGTAGTTGCGGATCTCCTGCCGGGCTTCGGCGGGATTGCTCGCAAAGGCCTGCGAAGCCTGGTGGAATTCTTTCTTTACGTCCGCACTCACTTGCTTGCCTCCGTCTGCGCGCGCTCGCCTTCAGCAGTCTGGAAACGGGCATCGTCGCGGATAACACGCGGCACGCCTACGCGCGGCTCGACCGAAGTCACCGGCTCGTAGACCACACGCTTCTTTTCTTCGTCGTAACGCACTTCGACGTTGCCGATCAGCGGGAAATCCTTGCGGAACGGATGGCCCACGAAACCGTAGTCGGTCAGGATGCGACGCAGGTCCGGGTGACCTTCGAAGATAACGCCGTACAGGTCGAATGCTTCGCGTTCGAACCAGTTCAGACCCGGATGGATGTCGGTCAGCGATGCCACCACCGGCAGCGATTCGCTGGGGGCGTAGCAACGGATACGCAGCATCTGGTTGTGCTGGTAGGAGCGCAGCTGCACCACCACCGCAAAGCGCTGCTTGGGCATTGCGTCCGGCTGCGCGCCTTCGGCGGTTTCGTGGCTGGGGAATTCACCCCAGGCGAAACGACCGGCGCCACTGCCCTCCACGCCGCGGCTGAAGCCGTGCGAGGAAACGTCCGAGGTATCCCACTCGTCGCTGCCATAACCAAGGTAGTCCACGCCGCACAGGTCGGTGGCGTGCTCGAAGCCGAGTTCGTCACGCAGCGCCAGAGCGGTTGCGTGCCAATCGGCAACAGCCACTTCCAGCGTTACTTCGCCGCGCGGTTCGACCACCACAACCTGCGCACCGGCAAAACGGGCGCGAAGTTTATCGATGAGAGAAGGTGCTTGCTGGGCCATGGGGGCTGGCGTGCTCTTGATTTGAAAGGGGATCAGCGTGCGATGGTCTGGGTTCGCCAGATCTTCTTCTGCAGCTGCAAAATGCCGTACACCAGCGCCTCGGCCGTCGGCGGGCAGCCCGGAACGTAGACGTCCACCGGCACCACACGATCACAACCGCGCACCACTGCATAGGAATAATGGTAATAACCGCCGCCATTGGCGCAGCTACCCATCGAGATGACCCACTTCGGGTCCGGCATCTGGTCGTAGACCTTGCGCAGCGCCGGGGCCATCTTGTTGACCAGCGTACCGGCCACGATCATCACGTCGGACTGTCGCGGCGAGGGACGGAACACCACACCGTAGCGGTCAAGGTCCAGACGCGCCGCACCGGCGTGCATCATTTCCACCGCACAGCAGGCCAGACCGAAGGTCATGGGCCACATCGAGCCGGTACGTGCCCAGTTCAGCAGCGCATCGACGCTGGTGGTCACATAGCCCTTCTCGAGCAGGGGGTTATCGCCTTCAGGCCGCAGAATGTCATCAACCCGCCCTTCCGGGACGGGGTTGTTCATCAGGCCGTCGAGAGTTTGGATCACTCCCATTCCAGCGCTCCCTTCTTCCACACGTAGATAAAGCCGAGGAACAGCATGCCCACGAACAGGCCCATGGTGACCAGCGAACGCGCGCCGAGCTCCATGAACACCTGGGTCCAGGGCACAATAAAGATGATTTCCAGGTCAAAGACGATGAACTGGATGGCGATCAGGTAGTAACGCACATCGAACTTCATGCGCGCGTTTTCGAACGCCTCGAAGCCACACTCATAGGCGGAGAGCTTCTCGGTGTCCGGCGAACGCGGAGCGAGGAACCGACCGATCAACATCAGCGTAACGCCGATGCCGGTGGCGACGATCAGAAACAGCAGAGACGGCAAATATTCGGCCAGCACAGCGATTCTCTCTTGCCTCTGCCCGGGACACCTGCGGGTGCCAAGGCATGGGGGATTGACGGGACTTGCCACGACGGGCTACTGCTGCAACCCGTGTACCCGCATAAAACAATGGTGCCCAAGAGGGGACTCGAACCCCTACGACTCTCGTCGCTACCACCTCAAGGTAGTGCGTCTACCAATTCCGCCACCTGGGCTTACGTCAGCGCTGCTGCTTCGCAGTGCGCCGCGTATTGTAACCGTCTTCAGTCTTTCTGTGCGGGTTCAACGGGCTTTTCTTCGCTCTTGGCGGGAATATTTTCCGCCGGAGCCGTTGCCTGCGGCACTTCACCCACAGCTGCGGCAGCCGGAGCTGCCGGCAGCGGCTGCAACTCACCAGCCGGCGCTGCCGGAGCCGTGGCCGGAGCCGCCGCTTCAACCGCACCCATCAGGCCCACGCCCTGGTCCGCAGGACGCGAACCGTGGCTGGCGTACCACGCCATGAACAAGCTGATGCCAAAAAACACCACGGCCAGCCATTTGGTGCTCTTGGACAGGAAGTTGGACGCGCCACGCGCGCCAAACACCGTACCCGACGCACCGGCACCAAAACCCGAACCTGCGGCAGCACCAGAGCCACGCTGCATCAGGATCAGCGCGATCATCGCGAGCGCCACCAGCACATAGACCACATTGAGGATCAACATCAGCATTTGAAATCCGTCCCGGACAATTACCCGTTAGCGACTGGCAGCTGCTCTCGCGATGGCCAGAAAATCAGCCGCCACCAGCGAAGCGCCACCTACCAGCCCGCCATCGACGTCAGGCTGTGAAAACAGCTCTGCAGCGTTGTCGGGCTTGACGCTGCCGCCATAAAGGATCGACAACGAATCGGCGATTCTAGCATCGCGCTCGGCCACTACGCCACGAATGAACGCATGCACGGCCTGCGCCTGCGCCGGCGTGGCGGTAAGACCGGTGCCAATCGCCCATACCGGCTCATACGCCACTACGGCTTTGGCGAAGGCCTGCACCCCGGCCAGATCCAACACCGGACCCAGCTGCGCGGCAATCACCGACTCGGTCTGCCCCGCCTCACGCTGCTCCAGCGTCTCACCAACACATAAGACTGGAATCAGGCCAGCATTGATCGCGGCAACGAACTTGCGCGCCACCAGCTCATTGCTCTCGTTATGGTACTGGCGGCGCTCCGAATGGCCGACCAGACCATGCGTAGCACCCACATCCACCAGCATGCTGGCCGAGACTTCGCCGGTATAGGCACCTTTCTCATTGCTGCTGACATCCTGCGCGCCAAAAGCCAGCGCCGTATCCTCGAAATCCTCGACCAGGTCACCCAGATACGGCAGCGGCGGCAGGATCACCACGCTCACGCCCGGCGCCGGCAAGCCGGCAGCCACCTGCCCCACCAGATCGGTGGCGAATTGACGGCTGCCATGCAGCTTCCAGTTACCTGCAACGATTTTTTGGCGCATTCAGGCGTAACTCCGGGGTAAAAAGTATCGGCAAAGGATAGCCGATATGCGGACATCGCCAGGACAAACGGCAGACAACGGGAGACAAGATGCAAAAACGCCGCCGGGCCTGGGCCACGGCGGCGTCATTGCGACAGCCAACACCTGGATGGTGCGGGCGATTACTTCAGCTTGATCTCACGCAGGCGCTCTTCCAGGAAGCCGTGGGCGGTAATCGCCTCCGGGTAGCGGCTGGGATTTTCCGCAGTGATGCACGAGGGCAGCACGTCGATCAGGAAATCCGGGTTCGGGTGCAGGAAGAACGGCACCGAATAACGCGGCTTGCGTGCCAGCTCACCCGGGGGATTGACCACGCGGTGGATGGTGGACGGGTACACGTGGTTGGTCAGGCGCTGCAGCATGTCACCGATGTTGACCACGATGGTGTCGGCGTCGGAGGTGAACGGCACCCACTCGCCTTCATGCGACTGTACTTCCAGGCCGGCGGCACTGGCACCGACCAGCAAGGTGATGAAATTGATGTCGCCATGGGCGCCGGCGCGCACATTGGGGATGTCATCGGTGGTGATCGGCGGGTAATGGATCGGGCGCAGGATCGAGTTGCCGTTGTTGGTCTTGTCGGCGAAATAGTCTTCCGGCAGGCCGATGTGCAGCGCCAGCGCCGACAGCACGCGCGAACCCAACTGGTCCAGCTTCTGGTAAAGGCCGTAACCGTGCTCCTTGAAGCCCGGCACTTCGCTCGGCCACAGGTTCGGCGGCATCACTTCACGATACTTGGAGTCGTCGCCGATCTCACGACCGACATGCCAGAACTCCTTCAGGTCGAAATGCTTGGAGCCCTTGGCCGTTTCCACACCGAACTGGGTATAGCCGCGCGCACCACCGCCACCGGCGATGTGGTACTGCTTCTTCACATCTTCCGGCAGCGCGAAGAACGCCTTGAACACGTCATACGCGGCGTCGATGTCCGCCTGCGGAATGCCGTGGTTGCGAATACCCGCAAAACCCCACTCACGATAAGCGGCGCCCAGCTCGGCCACGAAGGCCTCACGGTCGCTATCGAAACGGGTGATGTCGAGGGTGGGAATACGGGAACTCATACAACTACTCCAAGGAAGGGAACGGGACGCCGGCTATTGGAACCGACATCCCGGCAACACCACTATGATCCAGCTCAAACCTGTGCGGCAGCCGAACGAACCGCATCGGCCAGCGCTTCAAGGGTGGCGGCCATCAGCCCGGCCTCATCGGCCTCGACCGTGACCCGCACCACCGGCTCGGTACCCGAAGGACGCAGGAAGGCCCTGCCCCGCCCGGCCACCGCCGCCTGCGCGGCGGCCAGCGCAGCCTGTACCGGCGCACTGGCAACCACCTCGCGCGCGCCCGTTTCCAGACGCACATTGATGGTTTTCTGCGGCACCATCACCAGCCCCTGCAGCGCTTGGCGCAGATTCACACCGCCACGGCCCAGCACTTCCAGCACCTGCAAGGCACTGACGATGGCGTCACCGGTGGTTGCGCGGTCCAGGCACAGGATATGGCCGGAGGCTTCGCCACCAAGCACGCCATTGCCCTCGACCAGCGCCTGGTGCACATAGCGGTCACCGACATTGGCGCGGACGAACGGGATACCCAGGCGTTCAAGCGCCTGCTCCAACCCGTAGTTGGTCATCAAGGTGCCGACCATCGGCCCGCGCAGACGGCCATTGGCCTGCCACGCCTTGGCCAGCACGTACAGCAGGCCATCGCCGTCCACCGCCGCACCGGTGTCATCGACCATCAACACGCGGTCGCCATCACCATCGAAGGCGATGCCGATATCGGCGCCAACCTCGACCACTTTGCGCGACAGGCTTTCGATATGCATCGAGCCGACGCCATCATTGATATTGACGCCATTGGGCTCGGCGCCGATTGCAACCACCTCCGCACCCAGCTCGCGGAACAGCAGCGGCGCCACGTGATAGGTAGCCCCGTGTGCGCAATCGAGCACGACCTTGAGCCCGCGCAGGTAGAAATCACGCGGCACGCTGGCCTTGCAGAACTCGATGTAACGGCCCACCGCATCGCGGGCGCGCACCGCCTTGCCCAACTGCTCTGATTCCACCGTCGAGAACGGCTCATCCATCGCTGCTTCCAGCGCCAGTTCGGTGGCGTCGTCGAGCTTTTCGCCTTCGCCGGAGAAGAACTTGATGCCGTTGTCGTAATGCGGATTGTGCGAAGCACTGATCACGATGCCGGCATCGGCACCCAGCGTATGCGCAAGGAACGCCACCGCCGGGGTCGGCATCGGCCCGATCAGCTGCACGTTGGCACCGGCAGCAACCAGCCCCGCTTCCAACGCCGACTCGAACATATAGCCGGAGATGCGCGTGTCCTTGCCGATCACCACGGTCGGCTGTGCACCATTGCTGCGTGCAACCAGCACGCGGCCCAGCGCATTGCCGATGCGCAGTACGAAGTCAGCGGAAATGACGCCCTTGCCGACCCGGCCGCGGATGCCGTCGGTACCGAAATACTTGCGCGTACCCATCAGGCAGCCGCGTCCTCGTGCTGCGGCTGACGCCCCAGCATGGCCAGCAGGTCGGCCAGGCGATCACGCATTTCGCGGCGATCGCAGATCTGGTCGATGGCACCGTGCTCGAGCAGGAACTCCGAGCGCTGGAAGCCTTCGGGCAGCTTTTCGCGCACGGTCTGCTCGATCACGCGCGGGCCGGCAAAGCCGATCAGCGCCTGCGGCTCGGCGATGTTGATGTCGCCCAGCATCGCGAACGACGCCGATACGCCACCGGTGGTCGGATGGGTAAGCACCGAGATGTACGGCAGACCGGCATCACGCAGCTTGCCGAGCGCGGCCGAGGTCTTGGCCATCTGCATCAGCGAGAACAGGCCTTCCTGCATGCGCGCACCGCCGGAGGCGGAGAAGCAGACGTAGGGCGCGCCGATTTCCAGTGCGGTTTCCGCGGCCAGCGCGAAACGCTCACCGACCACCGACCCCATCGAGCCGCCCATGAAGGCGAAATCAAACGAGGACGCTACCAGCGGGCGGCCCTTCAACAGGCCGCGCATGGCCACCAGCGCGTCGTACTCGCCGGTGTTCTTCTGGCTGGCCTTGATGCGCTCGACGTATTTCTTCTGGTCCTTGAACTTGAGCACGTCGGTCGGCCCAAGGCGGGCGGCGATCTCGCTGGTGCTGTCAGCATCAAACAACGAGGCCAGGCGCGCACGCGCGCGGATGGCCATGTGGTGCCCACACTTCGGGCAGACCTCAAGGTTTTCTTCCAGCTCCGGGCGGTACAGGGCCGCGCCGCAGCTTGAGCATTTTTCCCACAGCCCCTCAGGGACGCTGCGTTTTTTGGAGGGCGTGTTGTCGGTACGGATGCCGGACGGCATCAACTTGCTGAGCCAACTCATGCGGGATGACAATTCCGTTCAGGGCGGCCTTGCGGCCACGACAGGGCTCACAGTCTAGCTCACCACTGCGACCAAGGCGCAGCACTGTATGTGGCGGAATCCCTACTGCCGCGTATGTTTGGCGACACAATGCCGGGATCCTGTAGTGCCGAGCCATGCTCGGCAAGGGGCCCGGATTCCTGTATTGCCGAGCCATGCTCGGCAAGGGGGCTGGATTTCTGTAGTGCCGAGCCATGCTCGGCAAGAGGCG